>JBBQYD010000625.1:0-3032 GCA_038209025.1 Verrucomicrobiota bacterium
ATTCATCGCCTGCAAAAAACCATCGAGGAATACCTCTACCCCGCGATGGAGGATTACAAGCTGGATATCATCATCGACCAGGGGCCGAACGCGCGCAGCGTGCGGCTGAACCTGCCCCGCTTCACGTTGATTGGCGCGACCACTCGCAGCGGCTTGCTGACCGCCCCGTTGCTCACCCGTTTTCCCATTCGTGAACGCCTCGATTACTACCACGCCGAACAACTCCAAAAGATTGTGCTGCGTTCCTCGCGCTTGATGAACGTGGAGGTGGAGGAGCGTGGCGCCGCGGAAATCGCCCGGCGCAGCCGCGGGACCCCGCGCATCGCCAACAACCTGCTCCGGCGCGTGCGCGATTACGCACAGGTCAAACACTCGGGGAAAATCACCGCCGAAATCGCCGATGCCGCGCTGCGCATGCTGGAGATCGATGAGAACGGCCTGGATGAAATGGACAAACGCATCCTCGAAGCGATCATCGTCAAATTTGGCGGCGGCCCGGTGGGCGTCAGTTCGCTGGCCGTCGCGGTGGGTGAAGAACCGGACACCATCGAAGAGGTCTATGAACCTTATTTGATCATGGAAGGCTACCTGAAGCGCACTCCCCAGGGCCGGGTCATCACCGAACTGGGTTATAAGAAGCTGGGATGCGGCCCCGAACGGGGAGCGCAACCGGGCCTGCTCTAAAGCACTTGCCCCGCTTACGCCGGAATCCGGCGCGGAATTTATGGCTGTGATTGCACTTGATCTGGGAGGCACCAAACTGGCCTCGGCACTCGTCTCTAAAACGGGCGTGATCCAGCAACGCCAGTCCACCCCCTTGGATGCACGCACCGGCAAAGGCGTCGGCACCCTCATTCGCGGGCAGGTCCGGCGCTTGCTGGATTTCGCCGCCCGGAAAAGCATTCGCGTTACCGCCGTGGGCGTGTCCGTGCCGGGCATCAGCTACCCGAAGACTGGCGCCGTCTGGGCTCCCAACATTCCGGGTTGGAAGAATTTTCCGTTACGCGAGGTGATCTGGCTGGAGACGGGTCGCGGGACGCGGGTGGCCATGGAGGGCGACCGGGCGTGCTACATTCTGGGGGAGGCGTGGAAAGGCGTCGCGCGGAATTGCCGCAACGCGATTTTCCTTTCGATCGGCACCGGGATTGCCGCAGGGGTCATGGCCGATGGCAACATCGTGCGCGGTGCGGAAGGGATTGCCGGCTCCATTGGCTGGTTTGCGCTGAGCCGTCCATTTCTCCCGCCTTACGTGCAAACCGGATGCTTTGAGCATCATGCCTCCGGCCCGGGTTTGGCCAGGGTGGCAGCCGCCCTCCTCCGCGCTCCCGGAGCGCCAGCCAGTCGCCTGGACGCCGAACAGGTTCAAACCCCGGATATCTTTGCCGCATACAGCGAAGGCGATCCGGCAGCCAAGGCCGTGCTGGAGCAGGCGATTCAGTATTGGGGCATGGGCGTCGCCAACCTCGTCAGCCTGTTGAACCCCGAAATGATCATCTTCGGCGGCGGCGTGTTCGGGCCGGCCACACGCTTTATTGGCGCCATCAAAACCGAAGCCCGGCGGTGGGCTCAACCGGTCGCGATCCGGCACGTCAAACTGCGCGTCTCCAGGCTGGGCGGCGACGCCGGTTTGCTGGGCGCCGCAAAACTGGCGCTGCTCCTGAACGAATAAAGTATTCCTCACCCCGGGACTCCGCCATACACTCCGGTTCCATGTTCAAGTGCTTCACCCAATGGCGTGCGCCCGTGGCCGCCGTGCTTTTGTTCGTGACGTTTTCCACGCAGGCGTCTGGCCCATCCCTGAGCCGCGACAAGAGCGGCTTGCTCAGCGAATCGGAGTTCCTTGATCCTCCAATTGCGGCGCGTCCGGGAGCTTTTTGGCCATGGTTGAATGGGCATGTGAGCCTGGAGCGAATCACGTATGAGCTGCAAGAGATGAAAGCCAAGGGCATGAGCGGGGCCGACATCTGGGACGTGCGGGCGAATGCGGACCCGGACAAGGTGGTGCCCATCGGCCCGCCCTTTCTGGGAGAGGAATCGCTGGCGGCAATCGCCCACACCATCCGGGAGGCGGACCGGCTCGGGTTGAGGATGGGCATGATTGCGGCTAGCGGCTGGAATGCCGGGGGCACCTGGGTGGCTCCAGAAGACGCCGGAATGGGCCTGTTTCACTCCGAGACCACCGTCGAAGGGCCTTCCAAACACTCCCAGTTGCTCCCCCTCCCCGCCGTTCCGCCGGACGCTCCCAGGGATGCTGAAGGACGCCCGTTGTATTGGAAGGACGTGGCCGTGCTGGCGGTGCCCAAGGGCAGCAAGCCCGCGGTGGCGCAGGTCAAAACGATAGTGGACCTCCGGGACCATCTCGATGCTTCAGGCAAATTGACCTGGAATGTGCCCGCCGGGAACTGGGTGATTCTCCGGTTCATCATGGCCAACACGGGTTATAAACTGGTCGTGCCCTCGCCCAATTCCGCGGGGCCGATGATCGATTTCCTCAACCCAAGTTCCACGCGCAAACACTTCAAGCATATCGTGGACCGACTCGAGTCGAAGCTGGGCAAACTCCAAAACTCCTCCTTCAAATACCTGGAGGTGGACAGCATGGAGTTGGGCGATAGCGTGCCGTGGACGGAAAGCATCCTCGAGAAGTTTCAGAAGCAACACGGTTATGATCCGCACCCGTACCTTCCCGCATTGAAGGGCTGGACGGTGGACGATGGCAATATCAGTGAGCGCTTCCTCGCGGACTGGCGCAAGACGATCAGTGATGTCTTTATCGAGAGCCACTACCGGACCGGGCGCGCGCTTTTGAATGAGCATGGGCTGCAGCTCTGCGCCGAAGCCGGCGGCCCGGGCAAGCCGATTTGGAATTCCTGCCCGGTCGAGGCGCTCAAAGCTTTGGGCACGGTGGATATTCTGCGCGGAGAATTCTGGCCGAAACACCGCAACCTGTGGCTCGTCAAGGAAGTTTCTTCCGCCGCCCATGGCTATGGCAAACGCATTGTGGATGCGGAATCCTTCACGAGCTGGCGGCA
>JBBQYD010000626.1:0-3027 GCA_038209025.1 Verrucomicrobiota bacterium
GGTTCGGTCTATTCCCATCCACGTATGAACACAAAACCGATGTGGTTCGGGATCAGCGTGGTTGCGGTTGGGCTTGTGCTGGGGATGGCCGCTCGCGCCGCCGCCGGCCCGCCGGCCGGGTTCAACTACGATGAAGCCAAAGTGCGGCCGTATGTGCTGCCCGACCCATTGACCTGCCTGGATGGAACGAAGGTCAAAAAATCCTCCACCTGGGCTAAGAAAAGGCGCCCGGAGGTGCTGGAGTTATTCACGACGGAAGTGTTCGGGCGCCCCCCCGAAGTTCGCGCCAGGCCAGTATTCCAGGTGGTTGAGACCGACCAATCCGCGCTCAATGGAAAGGCTACGCGCAAGCAAATCGCCATCTGGCTGCTGGGAACCAACGGCGGGCCGCGCCTGGACTTGCTCCTATACATCCCGAACCATGCCGGGCCGCGTGTTCCGGCCTTCCTGGGCCTGAATTTCGGTGGGAACCATGCTGCAACCACCGATCCAGCCGTGCTCATCACCACGAACCGGGTTGCCACGAAGTACGCCACCGGAGCAACCAACCGCGCAACCGGGGAGCTCCGCGGCATGCAGGCCAGCCGGTGGCCCATTGATTTGATCGTGTCAAACGGCTATGCGGTTGCCACCGCCTGCTATGGAGACCTCGAGGTTGACTCCGCGGAAGGCTGGAAAACCGGCATCCGCGGCGTCCTGGCTGGAACTCAATCCGGCAACCCCTTCAAACCCGATGACTGGGGCGCTATCAGCGCGTGGGCTTGGGGGCTTAGCCGGGCGATGGACTACCTGCAGACAGATCCGCGCATCAATCCCCGGCAGGTGGCGGTTATCGGGCATTCCCGCCTGGGCAAGACCGCCCTCTGGGCCGGTGCGCGCGATCAGCGTTTTGCCGTCGTCATTTCCAATAACTCCGGTGAAGGCGGAGCCGCGCTGGCCCGCCGGAACTTTGGTGAGACCACCGCGCGCATCAACCAGAATTTTCCCCACTGGTTCTGCGGAAATTATAAGAAATACGGTGGCAAGGAGGATGCGTTGCCGGTGGACGCCCACCTGCTGATTGCTCTCTGCGCCCCGCGGCCTGTTTACGTGGCCAGTGCGCAGGATGATTCATGGGCCGATCCACGAGGCGAATTCCTCGCACTCAAGGGCGCCGAGCCTGTTTACCGGCTCTACGGGGTGACCGGCTTCCCGCCGGACGACATGCCACCCGCCAACACGCCTGTTGGGGACGCGTTGGGGTATCATATCCGCGACGGCGGGCACGGTATCACCGCCTACGATTGGGCGCAGTACCTGCGCTTCGCGGACCGGAATCTGAAAGGAACCTCAAGCCGGCGTCAATAGCCGTGGGGAAACCGAATACGTTTGCCCAACCGCCTGCTGATGAAGTAATGACAACGCCGATGAACGTGAACCGAATCCCTGGCGTGGCGATGTGGTTTGGCCGGCTGCTGGGTGGCGGGGCTGGCTTCGCCGCTCCGGCAAGCCTTCCCAAGAGGTTTCAGCAGCCTCCGCCCGAGGCGTGTCCCTGGGTTTTGTGGTTTCCAGTGAACGGGGATCTTTACTGTTTCCACCATCATGCGCACGCTAAAGCATTTATTTGAGAACAACCGCACCTGGGCACAGAACATTCTGCGGGAGGACGCCGATTTCTTCCGCCGTCTCTCCTGCCAGCAAACGCCCCAATACCTGTGGATCGGCTGTTCAGACAGTCGGGTGCCGGCCAATGAGATTGTCGGCTTGCTGCCGGGCGAGTTATTTGTCCATCGCAACGTGGCCAACATGGTGGTGCATACCGATCTGAACTGTTTATCAGTCATGCAGTTCGCGGTGGATGTGCTTAAGGTAAGGCACATTATTGTCTGCGGCCATTATGGGTGCAGTGGCGTGCATGCGGCCCTGCGCCAGGATCGGCTTGGGTTGGTGGATAATTGGCTGCGCCACCTGCAAGACGTCCGGCAAAAGTACCATCACCGTCTGCCCGCCGCGGGTTTGGAAGCGCAATGCGATCGCTTGTGTGAACTGAACGTCATCGACCAGGTGGTGAATGTTTGCTACACATCCATTGCCCGCGAGGCGTGGGAGCGTGGCCAGGAACTGGCGGTTCATGGCTGGGTTTACGGTCTGCAAGACGGTCTCTTGCGCGATTTGAACGCCACGGTGACCGGCCTGGGGGATTTGCCAGGTACTTGCGAGTCAGCCATCGCCGCGCTTCCCTGAGCATTTGAACGCGCGAATCCGCTTGGCGCCAGAGCCGCGGTTCGTTGCGCGGGCAGCCTGCCAACCGCCCGGGGGGCACCACCGTAAACGTTAACTCTCGTGTTTTCGGCTTGCCGAGGCGCAAAATAGGGTGAACTTTTGCCAAAGCGGGTGAAGTCGCGGGCGCCCTGTGCCTGCACATTAGAGCAGCGGGATGCTAACGCCACCCGCACTTTGGTTTCATTGGCGGGCAATACCATCGGTAACAGTCAAATTTTTCGCGGCGTCCTGAGGTTGCCTGGTCCTCTATGGGTATGGCTATAGCGGACTTGGCGATCATCATCGTTGACGAAGCGTGTCCGGTGGGACGAGCTTTACGGTTAGAGAACTCAAGACTGTAACAGACAGACAAAACCGCTGTAATATAGATTAAATAAAATGCAGACGACTACCAGCAGTACACAAAGGGTTGAGCAGGCGCACGACATCCTTCATCAGGTGACGCACCATCCGCTCGACGCGATTTTTTCTCCCAAAGTTGTTGCCGTGATCGGCGCGACGGAAAACAAGGGCAGCGTGGGCCGAACCGTGTTTCAAAACATGGGGCGGGGCGGTTTCCAGGGAGTAGTTTACCCGGTGAACCCCAAACGTTCCAGCGTGCTTTCCGTTAAAGCGTATCCCTCCATCAGCTCTTTGCCGGAGAAGGCGGACCTGGCGGTGATCACCACCCCGGCGAGCACCGTGCCCGGCCTGATCAAGGAATGCGCGGCGGCGGGTGTAAAAGGCGTCGTGATTATCTCGGCGGGGTTCAAGGAAGTGGGTCCT
>JBBQYD010000627.1:0-3012 GCA_038209025.1 Verrucomicrobiota bacterium
CACCAGCATCGCGGGGGACAGCGGCACCGTCTCCCCGCTCGCGAGTCTGAAAATCAGGCAATCGGCTCTAAGTGTGATCACGTATACCCTCCAATTTCCGCACCTCCTGAACGAAGTCCGTAGCCTCCTGGAAACGCCGATAAACGCTGGCATAACGCACATAGGCCACCTGGTCGATCGGCCGCAAACCGTCAACCACCAGCTTGCCGATCGCGTCTCCCGGCACCTCCCGTTCGTATTTGTCCGTGATCTCAAGCACAATCCGCTCCACCAGATCCTCGATAACTTTGGAGCTTACCGGTCGCTTTTGGCAGGCTTTTTGAATGCCGGCAATCAGTTTGTCCCGGGAAAAATCCTCGCGCCGGTTGTCACGTTTCAACACCACCAACCCCACCCGCTCGATTTCCTCGTAGGTGGTAAATCGGGCTCCGCAGCCAAGACACTCCCGGCGGCGGCGAATCGTGGCCCCCTCCCGCGAGGCGCGAGAGTCGATGACTTTGTCGTCCTGACAACCACATTTCGGACAGCGCATAGATAGCCACTAATAGTGGCTGTTCTCTTGTAACACTCAACCCCTAGTAGCGTCAAGAACCCAGATTAACTTTCGTTTGTGGAACTATTAATTTTAGAAAACCCGGGGATCACCCTCTTCCAAGACGCAGATTTTGCGGCTTAATCCCTGTTCGCTGGCCAACTGCATCAGCCAGCGCGGGGGTTCTTCCATATCCTCGAAGCCCAGACGAAAAGCGCCGAAATGCATGGGAACCATGCGCTTGGCGCGCAGATCCTGAAAGGCTTTGAGCGCCTGGTCCGGTCCCATGTGAACATGGCGAAAGGTCTCGGGGTAATAAGCGCCGATTGGCAACAGGGCAATCTCCGGGCGCAAGACTTCCCCGATTTCCTTGAACCCTTCAAAGTAGGCGGTGTCTCCGGCATGGTAGATGCGCCTCCCCTGGTGCTCGAGAACAAAGCCGCCGTACCCGCGATGATGATCCCGCAACGTGCGGGCGCCCCAGTGGTTTGCCGGCGTCAACGTCACTTTCCAATCCCGATGGGAGAAACTCTCCCACCATTCCAACTCCACCACCCGGGCGAAGCCCACGCTGCGGGCCAGGTCCCACATGCCCCAGGGCATGATGCCCAATCCGGGATGGGGCAGGCGGCGCAAGGTGGGCTTGTGAAAGTGGTCGTAATGGGCGTGCGTCAACAAAACCAGGTCGATCGGCGGCAGGTGCTCCAAACGAAAACCGCAAACCTTCAACCGCTTGAGCAGGAATAGCCAGTTGGCGAAGTTGGGGTCGATCAGCACGTTCAGGTCATTGAACTGGATCAGGAAGGACGCGTGCCCGATCCAAGTGATGGCTATCTTGCCTTCCCTTAGCTGCGGGAAAACCGGGGTTCGTTGATGTCCCGTCCGCCTGGTGAGCAGCGCTTTCACCACCATCTCGTGAAAGAACTTGCGGGGGGCAAAGTGGCGGGAAGGCGTCAAATCCTTGAAGGACCGCGGCAGGCTTCGCTTGGTAACCTTAGGCCGGCAAGGCTTTTTTCGATTCATAAAAACATGCCTGATCAGTGTGGCAGCGGAAGGACCAAAGTTCAACGCCCATAAACCAGCAATCCCAGTTTGGCGGGCACCCAGAAGGCGACCACGCATTCCCTGCCAAGCCACTCAAGCAAGCGCCGGCTAGCGGTTGGACTTCGCTAACAAATAACTGGGCGATAGCGCTTTCGGGTTTTTAGAGGCACAATCTGCACGGCGGCGGCCGGGCCGGGCGGCCAGCCGTCTCCTGACCAGAACTGCTTGAATCGCGCGAGGACGCTGTTACGCTGTAATCATGAAATTTGCTCTTCGGGGGATGGCGGGGTTGACCTTGCTGGCCTCGGCGGCTTATGCCGCCGGACCCTCCCCGGACGCCAACCACGTTACGTTCAAATTCCCGGCCGTTGAACGGTATCAATTGGCGGATTCCTCGTCCCTTCTGGCGTCCCGCACCAACGGCGAGTGGGTGCCAGCCTTCAGCGCAGGCCCGGGGGATACGAACATGGTGGAATTTGGCAACCGGGTCGTGGTGCAGGTTCAGTCAAATGTGCCGCCGTCAGAACTGGTGCGGGGAAGTTCCCTCACCCTGTCCCGGCAACCAGCCGCCAAGGTCTTCATATTTCAGGCGCCAGACGCCCGCTCAGCCATCGCGGAGGCACAGCGACTGGCCTCGCTGCCGATGGTTTCCGCCGCTTACCCGGTCATGCGCAAGCACACCGAACCGCATGGTCCCTACGCTCCTCTGCCCTCCGATTCCTTTTTCAACCTGCAATGGCAGCTTGAGCATCGGGATGCGAATGGCGGGAGCACCGGCGTCGATCTCAACATTCGGGAAGCCTGGCCCGTGACCGCCGGCGAGGGCGTGACCATGGCGGTGGCGGATACGGGCATCGAGATGATTCACCCCGAATTAGCCGCCCGGGTGGCGGGCGCGCCGCACTTCAATTTTGACAGGCAAACGGCCGAAGGCGGCCCCATCTCTGGTTCGGCCGTCGGCGCCCATGGCACGGAAGTCGCCGGGTTGGCGGCCGCCAGCCTGAACAATTATCGCATGGCGGGAGTCGCGCCCGGGGCAAGCCTGGCAAGCTGGGTCATCTACCAGACCAACCTCGCCACCGTATCCGATGAGCGCCTGATGGACATGTACCAGTATCAGTCCAACGTCGTCGCGATCCAAAACCATAGCTGGGGCAATGTGGGGTTGAGCCAAAACGCGGCAACGCTGCTGGAGCAAATCGGCATCTCCAACGCCGTGAACCTGGGCAGATCAGGGCGCGGCGTGGTCATGGTGCGCTCGGCCGGAAACGACCGCGCCCGCGGGGCAAACGCCAACGATGACATGTACTCCTCCGATCCCGCAGTCATCACGGTGGCTGCCGTGAGGCTGGATGGACGAGCCGCCACCTACAGCGAGCCTGGAGCCTGTGTCCTGGTCGCGGCGCCCAGCGGCGACCTGGAGGCCGGGTTCCAGG
>JBBQYD010000628.1:0-3008 GCA_038209025.1 Verrucomicrobiota bacterium
CTTTGGGCTGCACGCGGAGGATATACTTGGGGGGCGGTTTGTATCCGCTCATCAGGCGGTCCAGGAGCGCCGCGCCTTCATAGGCCATGCCCTCAAGATCGTGCAGCACGCTCGAGAGCGGAACCGGGGCACAGCCGCACACGTCGGGGTCATTGTCCACGCCGAGAACGGCGATTTGTTCTGGCACCAGCAGGTTCGCATCCCGGCACGCATCCATGATGTCGGCAGCGACCGCGTCGTTGTAGCAGAAAATGGCTGTCGGGGTAGGCAGCCGCTTCAGTCCCCGGACGAGACTCTGCCGGCGCCCGACCCAGTTCTCAGTCCAATGGCCGCCAATCCGATGATGGGACACCGGCAGGGCATGGCAGCCGAAGCCGTGCGGAGCAAGGGTGTGGCGAAAACCTTTCAGGCGCTCCATATCCATCACATCATTGAGAAACGGCGCCCAAGCGAAGTGCCGATAACCGCGCTCCAGAAAATGCCCGGCCGCCAGTTCCCCGATCCGCACGTTGTCACCCTCGACGCGGGGGAGCGGCACCCGTTCGTTGATCTGGGTGATCGCCACCGTTGGGATGCCGGCTTTCAGCACAAAGTCCACCAGCTCCTTGCGGTAACCAAGAATGGTGAGAATGCCGTCCCCACGCCACCCGAGCGGCACGCGGCCTGTGTAGAGCATGTCCGTGACCAGATGCCAGTCGTGCTCGCGCGCGTAGCGGACGATGCCGCGCATGATGGATTGCTTCGGAATGGTGATCGCCAGCAGAACTTTGCGTTTTGATTTCATGCAACCGCGGGTACGCTTTCACCGGCAGCCTATAGCACAAAATGTCACTGATCAAGCCGCAAAATGTATCTATACGCGCCGAATATCATTGTTAAAATGGGCGCAAAGAAAGCAACGGCAAACATCATGAAAACATCAAGGGCGCCAAGGTGCGTCCGCTGGCGGCGGTCGGAGTCGTCAGCCGACCGGCGGCCCTATCGGCGCACTTTTCGGCCTGGCGGCAAGCAGTAAACAAGTGAAGTGGTTGGATGCGGTTTAGCCTGGATATTTCACACCCCGCACGGTTCACCGACGGCAGCCGCCGACAAACACTTGACCGTCAAAAAGCGGTCAGGCTCGGTAAAGAAATGGTAAAGTGTTTTAGCCGGTCTCTGGCCTCCGGCCTCTGGCCCGATCGCGTTCCTCATTTGGTTGGGTGGGTTGGGTTCCCGTCGGCGCGGCGCGGTCAGGAGCTGGCGCCCGCGCCGGCGGACTATCTAGAAGTGTTTATAAAATAGCGGACAAGAATGCGAAATCAGCAACGAAAAACGCGCGCTACAGCCGTTATGATCAAACTGCCGGTGGTAATCAATTCAATACAGACGCCATGAAGAACCTCAAGACGATGATTTGTGCGAAGATGAAAAACAAAGGTGGTAGCGCCCCATTGCGGTGCGCGTTTACGCTCATCGAGCTGCTGGTGGTGATCGCCATCATTGCCATCCTGGCGGCGATGCTGCTGCCGGCGTTGGCCACGGCCAAGGAGCGGGCCAAACGCACTCAATGTATCAGCAACCTGAAACAGGTGGGCGTCGGCGTCATCATTTACGCAGGGGACAACAACGATTACGCGCTGGTGGCACGGCAAGCGACTATCCAGAACTGCCTGAACCCGCTGGAGGCATCGCTGGCCAAAACGGTGGGGTTGATCGTGCAATCCAACTCGGCCTCCGTCTGGAGCTGCCCGAATCGGCCGGGATTGCCGTTCTATGAGCCACAGTATGACCAGTGGGTGTTGGGTTACCAGTATCTTGGCGGCATTGCTACCTGGCAGAATCCACAATGGAGTGGGCCCTCGCACAGCCCGGTCAAGTTTGGGCTCTCCAAGCCTCATTGGGTGTTGGCAGCCGACTGCGTGATGAAGATCAACGGGCAGTGGGGGGGCGACCCGGAACCCAGCCGCGGCGCCACCTATCGCAACCTGCCCCAACACCGCAACGGCAGCTCAGTGGTGCCGTCCGGAGGCAACCAACTCTTCGCCGATGGTTCCGCCCAGTGGCGCAAGTTTGAAAACATGCATTATTTTCATAGTTTTAATGGTCGGGTGGCTTTCTTCCAGCAAGATACGTCCGACTTTACCAGATCAAAGGACATTGAACTGCTCGGCAAAATGCCTAGTCTAAAGTCCTCCCTCTGGCGTTAAGCTTGTGTCAATGTACTTGGAGACTCACGACTGAGCGTTATGTGAGCACCATACAACAATACAAATGATCGATGTTTTTTTACCCAATGGCTGGCTGCCAGAATTCCATCCCGTTGCAAATGTGAGACCGCCCATCGGTAGTGGCCGATGGCGCGGGGGAGCCGGAGCGATAATGAGGGCACTGGCATCCCTCCTCTTCCTCCTGGTGGCCTCCTCCGCCCCCGCGGTGGTCAACGTGTTCATCCAGGACAGCAACTCCGTCGCCTGGGTCAAATACCAATGCACCGCCGGCGAGACCATCCGCGCCTTCGCCCTCGATATCACCGTCAGCCAAGGCCGCATCCTCGCCATCTCCGACTTCCTCCGCGGCCCCAGCACCGCCGGCAACACCGGCTACGGCATTTTCCCAGCTTCGTTCCGCGATTACCTCACCGTCATTTCCGCCACCAACGTGAACTGGAATGTGGCCGCCTACACCCCCCTCGCCGTCCCGGGCGACCACCCCGGCGGCACTCAGCCTGGGCTTGGCTCCTCGGGGGTTAGCCTGGAGTTCGGGGGGCTGTGGGACCCGGCGACGCCGGCGGCCATTCCCGCTGCGACCGGCACCTTGTGCGCCCTGACCATTAGCGAACATGCGACCGTGTCGGTCTCGGCCAACGCTGCCCGAGGCGGGGTCGTCTCGACCAATCCCGCCGTCGTTTTGAGTCCGACCTTTACCGCGGCGGTGGTGAACCCTCCGGTGCCCGCCATCACCGGCTTTTCCGTGACCAACGGCGTGGTCCGGGTGACGTTTTCGTGGGGCGAGTTGGAGACCGCCGGCAC
>JBBQYD010000629.1:0-2989 GCA_038209025.1 Verrucomicrobiota bacterium
GACCACCTCCTGTGGAACTGACCTTCACCGACAACCTCGGGATACACCGCTTTCCCGGAAGCAGCCCGTTGGTCCAGGACTGGGAGGAGCCGAACCAACCGGGAGGCGCAACCCTGGCGCTCAGGCGATGTTGATCTGCAGCTTGCGGATTCTGGCCGCGATGGTGCGATACTGCGGATGCTTCCGCACGGTTCGCAAATCAGGGTCTTTCGCCAGCCATTTAAAATCCCGGTATCCGAGCGAGAGAGCCTGTTCCAGCGAGGCCAGCGCGGCGTCCACCTCGCCGTTCAGCGAATAACTGCAAGCCAGGTTGTAGAACACCAGGGGATTGCGCGGTTCGAGGCGCGCGAGCTTCTGATCTATTGCCAGGCTGGGGCCGTAGCGCCCGCGCTGGGTGTAGAAGTCGCCGAGAATTTGCAGCGCCTCCACGTATTCAGGATCGCGGCGCACGATTCCTTCCATAAAAGAAATCTTGATCTCAAGTTCGCGAGTTTCCTTGCGGTTCAGCTTTCCAATTTTCGCACTGCTCTTATCCGGCATACAACGGCTCTCATTTTTCCGGAGTAACAGGTGCAAGTCAAGCGTGGCCGAGTGTCTGGATAAATCATCTTGACCGAGAAAAAACGGCTGCTCCTGTCCTTGCAACCGCGCCAGCTTCAATGATCATATCCCGAATGAAATGTTTTGTGACCGGCGCGTCCGGTTTCATTGGCGCCAACCTGGCGCATGAGTTGGCGGCTCGGGGGCACGAGGTGAGGGTGTTGCTCCGCCCCGGGGCGGATACCAGAGGCCTGCAAGGCGTGGCTTGCGAGCGGGTGGCGGGTGATGTGTGCCAGCCTGACACGCTGCGCGCCGGGCTGCGAGGGTGTGACTGGTGCTTTCACGCAGCGGCCAGTTACAGCTTGTGGCTCAAGGACTACGCCCCTATGTACGCTGCCAACGTGGCAGGCACCTCCAATGTGATTGAAGCGGCCGCGGAGGCCGGGTGCTCGCGAATCGTCCACACCAGCACCGTGGGCTCCATCGGGCTGCCCAAAGAAACGGGGGGCAGCGTGGTCCCGACGGATGAAACAGCGCCAGTTTCCGAGGCGCAGATGTCGAACCATTACAAACTTTCAAAATGGCGGGCGGAGCAGGCCGCTCTGGCATGCGCCCGCAAGGGAATGCCGGTGGTGATCGTAAACCCCAGCGCGCCCGTGGGACCGCGCGATGTAAAACCAACGCCCACCGGCAAAGTGATCGTGGATTTCCTCAACCGCAAAATGCCGGCCTACCTCGATACCGGGTTGAACTGGGTGCATGTGCGCGATGTGGCGGTGGGTCATATCCTGGCGGCTGAAAAGGGCCAGGTTGGGGAGCGCTATATTCTGGGTCACGCGGGAGGCAATTGGACCATGGCGCAGGCTTTCGCCGTGCTGGAGAAGCTCTCGGGAGTGCCGGCGCCCAGGATGCGCATCCCCTATTTTGTGGCGCTAATGGCCGCGCACCTGGATGAAACCATCTCCCGTTTTACCCACCAGCCCCCCAAAGCGCCGCTCGCCGGGGTGCGCATGGCCAAATACAAAATGTTTTTTAGCCCGGCCAAGGCTATCAGGGTATTGGGCCTGCCACAAACGCCGCCCGAGCAAGCCCTTGCGGATGCCGTGGATTGGTTCCGAAATAACGGGTATGTGAGCAAGGCGTAAGGGAGAGCCAGCCGCGCGAAACGGTTGACGCCTGCCCACCCGCATCCCAGATCACTCACGGTCCAATTCGACGACAAAAATCTGATTGAACAACACACTCCCAAAGGGCATTTGGCGCACGTAGGCGATCTTCCCGCCGTCCGGAGAAAACACGCAAGCATCTGGGCGCGGCGCGGTCGGATCCCGCACGGCAGCAGTCAGGCGGCGAGTGCTCCCGTTGCGGGCATCGGTCACACACACGCTGCCATCCATGACATGCGCAAGGCGCGTGCCTTGGGGTGACCAGGTGAAGGCGGAAGCGATAGAGTGCAGGTTGTGAGTCAATTGCTGCAATTCACCGGCCGTGGGCGAAACCGTCCAAAGCTGTACCACGCCCGACTCGTCCTTCATGAGGCAAGCGATTCGCAAGCCCTCCGGAGAACTGCGCAGCCAGTGCCGCGGCCCCTGCAGCCCGGGGTAGCGACAGTTTTGAGTGTGCGTCAACCGCCGCTGAGTCGTCCCCTGGGGGGGGGAAGGCCGCCATGTCTCAGTACCGGCCAGCGGACCCCCGCCTGCTTCCGTGAGCACGTCCGGCAAATCGACAATAAAAACCTCCGACAACGGCTCCCCTCGTTCAGTGACGACCTGCCCCTGGAAGGCCAGCGCACGCTTTTGCCGCGAACCATCCCGGCGCGGATAACCGCTGGCGCCCACCCAACCCTCTTCGCAGGCGCGTTTAATCTCGTCCGATCCAGGCTGGGGATTCGCCACCGTCCGGGTCACCAGCACGCTAAAGAACTGGCCGTCATGATTGCGGGGGTGATCCCGGCTGACATGTACCGGACCGAAAGGCGCGCTGACACCGATATTGCGAAGGTTTGGATGACGTGCGGAGGGTTCATCGGCGACGCCCGCCAGCAAAGCATCCTCGTAGGTAAAGCTCACCCATTGCCCGGCGGCATCCCACACGTGAACGTGCGATCCGCCGCGCAGTGCCCCGGGAGTAAACGGCGGCACCAGATCACGCGCATCCAGGTTGGTGGCTGTGCCGGGCGAGCGAGCATCCACCATCACCCCCTGCCGGTGGTACGCGCTATACTGCCAGTCCGGGGTGGGATTTTCAGGACCGAGGATGAAAACGACACGGTAATCGGCGGGATGAAAGGTGGCGACGCCGCAATGCGCCCCGTTCTGAGAACGATACAGAACCCGCACTTCGCCGGTTTTCCAATGAACCATCTCGATGCGCCCCCCGTCAAATTTGTCGCCAGCGGCATCCGAGCGAACATCATAGACTATCCATTCGCTGTCCGGCGACCACACCC
>JBBQYD010000630.1:0-2979 GCA_038209025.1 Verrucomicrobiota bacterium
CGGTGCCGCTGTCCCCCGAGATGCTGGTGGGGGAGCTTTCCGATGAGAAGGGCGGCAGCTACGATCCGGAGGTAATGCGCCACGCGGCCAGTGCGGTCTTCCATTATTTCAAGCACGACCTGGGGTTGGAGACCGTCACCATTGGGGAATTTGCGAATGCCTTTGAGAAAGTTCTCCATGGTCTGCGGTTAAGCGAGCCCTCCGTACGCCGTCAGGCGCCGGGGGTGTTTGAATCCGATTTGCGGCGGATGGCCCAGGAATCCGGCGAAGTGAGCGAACTGGCTTTTTTCCCGCTCTTGCGCCTGGAATTGCGCCGCCAGATGGAGCAAGCGCCGGAGTTGCTGCGCTTCGTGGAATTGCGAAGCTGTGTCAAGGAATTGACCGGCGCGCGCCGCTGGACCCCCCGCTGCCAGCGCCTGCATGACCGGATTGTGAGCTTCATCCGTCACTGCATCCAGGCCGAGTCCCGCGGAAGATCCTGTGGCATCGTGGTGCGGTAACGGATCCATCATTCGCCCGTTTGTCATACCGGGAGATGGTGGCCTCGGCCTTCCACCAGGACCTGCGACGGGGATCCACCCCAACGTTTGGAGCTTTTCTTTTTCGGCTCAAACTTTACCATACCAGCTCTGGCCCGTTCATTAAGTGGGTGAAAGGTGTCAGCACCCAGGCCGTAGAAACACCATGAAGTGGCAAATTAAAGTGGCGGGATTCAAAGCCTTGTCCGCGCTCCCCGGCGGGACGAGAGTCTATGGATTTGCCCGAAAACACCTGACCCGCTCCCTGGAGGCCAGTCCGGCCCGCATCCAGGGCAAAATTGGTGTGGGGCTGTTCTACCTGGAGTGGCTGCGGAATCACGGGTTGCAGGACCAGTTGCTCCAGGGGGTGCATCTCGATTTTGGCACCGGGTGGCATCCCACCATTCCGTTGCTTTACTATTCACTGGGGGTGAAGCGGCAGTTGCTGTTGGACGTCGCGCCGGAAATGGACGGCTCGATGCTGACGAGCACGGCGGGGGCCTTTCGGAGTTTGGCGACGGGGAATGGCAGCGGCCAGAAGCTTGACCTGACCCGCCTGCCCGAGGCGGTTCAACCCGGCCAGTGGCGTGAGACCATCGCCGGGCTGGGCTGGGAATACCACGCCCCTTATGCCCCCTCGGTGGGCGCCTTGGAAAAGCAGGCGGACGTGATGACCAGCACCCAGGTCCTGCTGCATGTGCCGCCGGAGGACATGCGGAGTTGTTTCCGGGAACTCTGGCGCATGCTCAAGCCCGGCGGGCTGTTCCTGGGCACGGTCCATCTGACGGATATCTTCTTCAGCGCTCCAGGCCGGACTTCGGGCTCCTACAATTTTCTCCGTTATTCGCCAACGGCATGGCGCTCGTGGTTTTCCTCGTCGCTGATGAGTTACAATCGCGCGCGAGCCAGGGAATATCGTGCCGCGCTGGAAGCGGCGGGCTTTGTGATTCGGGAATTCGAGGTGGAACATGCCTCGGCGGAGCAGTTGGCGGAACTGGATCGGGTGCCAATCGATCCATCGTTTAAAAAGTACTCCCGTGAAGAACTGGCTGACCGGCACCTGTTCTTCGTGGCTCAACGCCCATGATCAGGATACTGACCTACCATCGCACGCCCAATGAAAGCGGTTCGGCGGACGAGTATTCAACGGTCAGCCTGCCAACCCTTGCGCGGCACCTGGATATGTTGCGGGAGGCTGGCCTCCTGCCCCTGCCGCCGGAAATACTGAAGCTGCCCCTGGCTGAGCGTGAGCCAGGCTTTTTTCTTACGTTCGACGACGCGACGGCGGGCCACCTGGAAATCGGCAGCATGCTGACGGAGAAGTTCAACTGCCGGGCGATATTCTTCGTCCCCACCGCCCGGGTTAACCGCGCAGGTTCCCTGTCGTCCGCTCAACTAAAGGACCTCCATAAACAGGGCCATTTGATCGCGTCCCACAGTCATGACCATATCCGGCTGCACCACCTTGGCGATGAGGATGTCAGGGTGCAGGTGGAGAGATCCCGGTTGGAACTGGAGCAACTCCTGGGCAAGCCCCCTGAATTCTTTGCGCCGCCCGGGGGATTCTGTAACAAAATGGTGCGCCGGGTGGCTGCCGAGGAAGGCATCCGGGTGCTGCGCACCATGCGCTGGGGGTTCAATCGCAAGCCGGACCTGATGAGCCTTGAATGTGTGCCGGTAAACAAATATTTTGGGGCCCGGCATTGGGAGCGATTCGTGCAGGGCCGCGGCCGGCCTTATGTTTACGCACTCAAGGAATTGCTGAAAAAATACGGGTCGATGGTGGTTTATGAACATCTGCGGTCGGGGTTCTTTTGGGTGAAAAAGGCAAAAAGACGTTTGTAATGGATCAACTGGACACACTCATTATTGGCGGGGGGCTGACGGGCCTTTCCTGCGCTTATCATCTGGAGAACAAGCATCTCCTGGTGGAGGCGGAATCCGAACCTGGCGGCATGGTGCGCACGCGCAACCGCCAGAACGGATTTCTATGCGATGGCACCGGGCATTGGCTGCATTTGCGCAACCCGTATATGAAGCAGCTGGCGGAGAAACTGCTGCCCGGCGGTTGGGGGGAGCATGAGCGCAAGGCGGTCATCCACATGTGCGGCGTGTTCACCCAGTATCCCTTCCAGGCCAATACCTTTGGGCTGCCCCGCGAGGTGGTGTTGGATTGCCTGTTGGGGTTGTTGAAAGCGAAACATCCGGCGGATTTCAACCTGCCCGATCCGGCAGGTTCACCCGCCAACTTTAAGGAATGGATCCAGCGCTTTTTCGGCGAGGGTATCGCGCGGAATTTCATGATCCCTTACAATGAGAAGCTGCTGGGGGTTCCCTTGGAAGAGCTTCGTCCGGAGTATGCCGAGCGGTTTATTCCCCGGCCATCGCTGGAGGATGTGATCAAAGGGGCGCTGGGCTTCTCCCGGGAATCGTTGGGCTACAACGCGAAATTCATCTACCC
>JBBQYD010000631.1:0-2975 GCA_038209025.1 Verrucomicrobiota bacterium
CGAGTTCTACCCCACCAAGATCAAAGTCTCGAATATCCAAATGGCCCAACTGGACCTGCTCAAGCACCCGACTCTGCCCACCTGGAACTACACGCTCTTCCCGAGGCTAAACCGGAATTAATTCTTGCACGGGTCCTAAGCAGTTCAAGCGCGCGCAAGGTCGAGAACTGAGGCAGCGTGAAGTCAGAGCAAATCAGATCCCACTTCTCCTCCAGGCTGGCGCGGAAAGCCGATTCCGCTTCGACTCGCTTCCATTGCGGGGCAAACCCGGCATTTTGCAGCTCCCGCGTCACCAGGAAGGCATCGGCCGCCGAGTCTTCGACGAGTAATACGTTAAGCGGCGTTCCCAGGCTTCGTGCCGGGGTGGCGGTTGGGGTGGGTTGAGGAGTTGCCAATTCCTGGCTTGAGGGAGGATTCATTTTTTTGGGGAACAGGGTGGACTGCGGCTGGCAAGAGCGGCGCACGGGCCACACTCAAGCATTGTGGCAGGGCGCTCCCCGCAACCGGGCTGCGGACGGACTGCCAGGGTGGCCCGCCCGGCGACATCACCCGCAATATGGAGACACATGGGTATCATGATTCCGAAAACTTGCCCGAATTTGAGGCGATGGCTGACCTGTCCGCCAAGGTACGTCTTTGAGAGGAGTCCCACAGGCAAAGGGTACAATCCGATACTAACACGGGCAAGGGTCACCTGCTATAAGGGGAATCCCCCACCGGGAAGTCTCCGCCAGCCCATAATTCAATCAGCGGTCCGGGGCGACCTTCGGCTTGTCATTTACCGGAGGGTTGTCATACTGCCCGGGTGCGCAGCTCAGGATCATGCGCCCGGCCGCCAGTCGTTCGGTGAGGAACAGTTGGCGGCATTTCCTTTTTGGGAATTTACGGCGGGCCCGGAGGCGCACCAGACGGCACAAACGGGAGCGGGTGAGGCTTCCACCAAAGAATCGCGCGATGAAATACATATTTGTTACCGGCGGCGTGGTCAGTTCGTTGGGTAAGGGCCTTACCGCCGCCGCCTTGGGCACCCTGCTGGAAAACCGCGGGCTCAAAGTGTGCCTGCAAAAATTTGACCCGTATCTGAACGTGGATCCGGGCACCATGAGCCCCTACCAGCACGGGGAAGTGTATGTGCTGGATGACGGCGCGGAGACCGACCTCGACCTGGGCCATTACGAGCGCTTCACCAACTGCCACCTGTCGCGCCTGAACAATTTGACGAGCGGGCAGGTCTATCAAACCGTGCTCAACAACGAGCGCGAGGGCAAATATCTCGGCAAAACCGTCCAGGTGATTCCCCATGTCACCGACGAGATTAAAAACCGCATTCACACCCTGGCCGAGCATTCCAAGGCGGATGTGATCATCACCGAGATCGGCGGCACCACCGGCGATATCGAGGGCTTGCCGTTCCTGGAGGCCATTCGCGAGTTTGCCCTGGAGGCGGGGCCGCAAAACGCGCTTTTTGTGCATGTCACCTACGTGCCGTTCATCAAGGCCGCCGGCGAACTCAAAACCAAGCCCACCCAGCAATCCGTGGCCAAACTGCGGGAAATCGGCATCACCCCCCACATCCTGGTTTGCCGTTGCGAAAGGCCTTTGGAAAAGGAGTTGCGCCAGAAAATCTCGATGTTCTGCAACGTGGCGACGGAAGCCGTGGTGGAGGAAAAGGATGTGGACCACAGCATTTATGAGGTGCCATTGATGCTCCAGCGCGAGCGGGTGGACGAGTTGGTTTGCCGGTTGCTCAACCTCCAAACCCCGCTGCCCGACATGTCTCACTGGCAGGAGATTGTCCGCAAACTCATTGCCCCGCAGCACCGGGTGCGCATTGGGGTGGTAGGCAAGTACATCGAGCTGCAGGACGCTTACAAGTCCGTTTACGAGGCCATTGTCCACGGCGGCGTGGCCAATGATTGCGGGGTGGAGATCCAGCGGGTGGATTCCGAGGACATCGAGCGGGACGGCCCCGAAAAGCTGCTCCAGGGATTGGGGGGCATCCTGGTGCCCGGCGGCTTCGGCGAGCGCGGCATCGAGGGCAAAATCATGGCGGCTCAGTACGCGCGTGAAAACCGGCTGCCCTATTTGGGGCTCTGTCTCGGGATGCAGATTGCCACCATCGAGTTCGCCCGCAATGTGCTCAAGCTCCCCGGGGCGCACTCCTGCGAGTTCGACCCCGCCACCCCCCATCCGGTCATTGCCATGCTTGATGACCAGACGCGGGTGACCAGGAAAGGCGGCACGATGCGCCTGGGCGCGCAAGCCTGCCAGCTCAAGGCCGGCACCCGCACCGCCCAACTCTACGGCGCGCCCGTGGTGCGGGAGCGGCATCGCCACCGCTACGAGTTCAATAACGCGTATCGCGAGCAGTTTGCCGCCGCGGGCTTCGTGTTCAGCGGGACCACCCCCGATAACCGGCTGGTTGAAATCATCGAGCTGGCGGACCATCCGTTTTACATCGCCTGCCAGTTCCACCCGGAGTTCCAAAGCAAACCGCACCAGCCACATCCACTTTTCAAAGGCTTCATTGCGGCGGTGCAGGCCGGCGCGGCCAGGCCGGCGGCCCAAACTTGAAAGCGGGGACGTGGGGCTTATCCGCTGACCCGCCCCAGGCACTTAACCAACCTCCCAGCCTCTGACTTACCCTGAGACCATCGACTTTCTGTACAGCCTCCGCTGGTATGGCACCAAGCTGGGGCTGGCGAACACATTTCGCCTGGCTGCCCTGGCCGGGAAACCGCAGGAAAAACTCCGCTTTATTCACGTGGCCGGCACCAATGGCAAAGGCTCCGTCTGCGCCATGCTGGAGAGCGTTTACCGGTCCGCCGGGCTGCGCGTCGGCCTCTTCACCTCGCCGCACCTGGTCGCCTTCGGGGAACGCATCCAGGTCGATCGGGTGCCCGTGCCCGAACTGGAGATCATCCGGCTCGTCGAAGCAATGCGCCCGCTCCTCGCCCAATTTGACGCGGATGAGC
>JBBQYD010000632.1:0-2972 GCA_038209025.1 Verrucomicrobiota bacterium
GCATCAGATGTTTAATGAGTACAGCTTCAGCCATCGCGGGCTGCGGCATGGTGAATTCAATCTTTCGGTTCATCTGGTAAACAACCCTCGGCCAATATAAGAGTCTTCGAGAGAGTCAGGAATAGGGTTTCAACCCTAACAGCGATTGAAACATTAGATAACCTAAACGCAGCCGATTCCGAGCCTTGGAACTCCCGCACCTGAGCGTTTTGAGGTGTCCGCCTCTAGGGTCTTTTCGGCACCCGGGTAGGAAATTCACCCACTTACTGGATTTTGATGTCGGGTAATAAGCTGATGCGGTCGTATGGCAACCGGCATCTTAACACAGCGCCTCGTCCTCCTGACTGGGGCGGCTGGGAGAACACCTGAAACCGCGCCTGATCAACAGGATCGGGGCGGTTCCACACGGAGAGGTGCGAGCGGTGAACTTTACGCCGGGTTAAAAGCGCGCGGGAAAACTTCGCTCAACAGTGGAGTCGGTTGCCAACCCCCGCGCGGTTTAGCCCGGCGTCCATCCCTCCGCCCTGGCTTACGATGAATACCGCTGAATTGGAAACGCCGGATCGTGCAACTTCCCCTCGTCGGCAGGAAGGTTGGAGTGAGGCCGGGAGCGGAGCGGGCGCGCCTCCGGTTGGCCAGGACCTGAATCCCGCGAGTCCGGGGCAGGAGGGGCTCTGGTTCGTGGAGCAGATGCATGCGGGAACCTCGGCTTTCAACATGCCGGAGGGCTGGCGCCTAACGGGCCGCCTCCACGTGGCCGGCTTGAAGTGGGCGTTTGATGAACTGACCCACCGGCACGAAACCTTGCGCACCGCCTTCAAGACGCGTGACGGACGCCCCATGCAAGTGGTGTCGGGCGCCAGGGCGAGTTGCCTTCCGGTGGTGGATCTCTCGGGATGCGCCCCAGCCGATCGCGAAGCCGAGTTGGCCCGGTTGGTCCGGGCGGAGGCCCAGCGCTGCTTCGACCTGGCCCAAGCTCCCCTTTGGCGGGTGGCCTTGTTTCGCCTGGGTCCGGACGATCATTTCCTCATGCTCACCATGCATCATGGCATTTCGGATGCGTGGTCGATGAACGTGATCATGCGCGAATTGCGGGAATTTTATTCCTCCTGGCTGGCTGGCCGCCCAGCTTCTTTGCCCGAGCCCCCCATCCAGTTCATCGACTATGTAAACTGGGAACGGGAAGTCGTTGAGGGTCGGTTTTACGCCGAGGAAGTCGAATACTGGCGGCGGCAGCTCAGTGGTCCGTTGCCGGTTATGGAGTTGCCGCTGGATTATCCGCGACCGCCCACGCGGGAGTACAAGGGATCGGCGCAGTTTTCGCGGCTCCCACGGGAATTGGTCGAACAGCTCAAAGTTTTGGCGCGACGCCAGAATGTAACCTTGTTCATGCTCTTGCTGGCTGCGTTCAAGGTTCTGTTGCATCGGTTTACCTTTCAAACCGACGTCATTGTGGGTGCGCCGTTCTCCGGCAGGAACCGGACGGAAATCGAAAACACCATTGGTTTTTTCGCCAACACTCACCCATTGCGCACCAATCTCGAAGGCGAGCCCGACTTTGTGGAGTTGTTGGCCCGGGTCAAGGAAACCGTGCTGGGCGCCACCTCGAACAGCAATATGCCGGTTGATTATCTGCTTCAGGAATTGCGTCCGGAGCGGGACTCGGGGCGGCATCCGCTCTACCAGGTGGTCCTTGGGCTGCAGCCGGCACTCAATTCCACCTGGGCGCTGCCCGGCACCTGGGCCGAGCATTGCTCGATTGATAACGGGGGAGCCAAGTTTGACTGGACCGTGCTGCTGACGGAGGATGCGGAAGGCATCGAAGCGCGGAGCGAGTTTGATACCGCGCTGTTCCGGTCTGAGAGTGTCTCCCGCTGGATGCGGTGTTACCACACCCTGCTCGAAGGCATCCTGGCAAACCCCGGGCGGAAGCTCACGGAATATCCTTTGGTCACGGGGCCGGAGCGGCAGGAACTGCTTTTCGCCTGGAGCGGGTTCACGGCGCCCTATGAGCGGCATCTCTGCGTGCATGAGATGTTCGAGCGCATGGTCGTGGAGCATCCGGATCACGTGGCACTGTCCACGGAAGAGGGATCCATCAGCTACGAGGAACTCAACCGCCGGGCAAACCGGCTGGCGGTCCGGTTGCGGAAGCGGGGCACGGGAGCTGAGCAGTTGGTTGGGGTATGCCTTCCGCGTTCGGTTGATTTGGTGGTTGCCCTGCTGGGAATATTGAAAGCTGGCGGAGCCTACCTTCCACTGGACGTGACTCACCCGCCGGAAAGGCTGCGTTGGATGATGCGGGATGCGGGCGCTCGCGTGGTGATGGCCAGCCGGGAGACCGCGCCAGCCCTGGGCGACTGCGGGGCAGACGTCCTCCAGATCGACGCCGGCCAGGAGTTCAATGAGGCAACTGTGCCCGACAACCCGCCCGCAAGATTCAACCCCGAGAGCCTGGCCTATGTCATGTACACATCGGGTTCGACCGGCACTCCCAAGGGCGCCGCGATTCCCCATCAGGCCATCGTTCGCCTGGTGCGGCAAACCAATTACGTGGACCTGGGGCCAGGAGAGGTCTTCCTGCAACTTGCGCCAGTGACTTTTGATGCTTCCACCTTCGAGATATGGGGGGCTCTGTTGAACGGAGCAAGGTTGGTGATCCCGCCGCCAGGTTTGCTGTCACTCGAGCAGCTCGCGCGCGCGATCCGCGAGAACTTCGTCAGCACCCTCTGGCTTACCTCGGGACTGTTTCATCAAATGGTCGATGCGCACCTGGAGAGCCTGAACGGAGTGCGCCAGTTGCTGGCCGGGGGGGACGTGCTTTCCCCGGCGCATGTCCTGAAGGCCGTTCGCGGACTGAAACATACCCGAATCATCAACGGCTACGGACCGACCGAGAACACCACATTTACCTGCTGCCACACAGTGAACACTGGCTGGCAGGGAGGCGTGAGGGTCCCCATCGGCAAGCC
>JBBQYD010000633.1:0-2922 GCA_038209025.1 Verrucomicrobiota bacterium
CAGGACGCGATTTGGTCCCCCCGCAGCGCTGACTCGAAGCGACTAGATCCAACCGCGAACCGGGGAAGGCTCGGTCCTGTATTTCTTCATTAAAAGCGGTCTTTTTCCCTTTCTACCCACGAGATTCCCCGAATATCCCAATAAAAGTTCGCTGAGGATGGAGAGTTTGCGATTGCCGATACCGCACCGATGGTCAGCGCACCGGACACTGGAGATTTTTCACGTCGCCCGGAACTCACCGCCGCCAGCAGGTTTAGCCGGCCTTCGGCGTTTCCGGGTTGGCCGGGTCTGCTTAGTTTTTTGGGCCCCGGGCGCCCCCGGCTTCGGAGCAGCAGTGAAAGGAGGCTTGGGTGCCGTCGCTTCGTGAATGCGTTGCCGCACCTGTTCCAGCGTCTTATCCACATCGTTCTTAGCCTTCCTGGCGGTGCGTTGCGTGGCGTTGATGGCGTCGCCAAGGAGACTGCAGGCCCGCTGAATGCGCTCCGCATACGCGCCGTCCTTTAGCTCGATCCCCTTGCCTTTCAAGAACTCGCCAAGGCCTTGAAACAACTCGTCCTGTTTAATTCTTCTCATAGTCGGTTATCCTTCCTGCGGGTAATGTAGCGCTGCCCGCCACCGCCACCATTACAAGATTGGAACCCGTTTATAGCCCCCGAAAATTGCCTCGAATCCTCATCTGAAGTTTACAGCTCCGGCTAAAGGATATATTCCTTTCCATGGGCAGCGTCCATGGACACACACCAAGGGGCAGCCGTTCCAGATAGCCAGAATAATCGCCCGATAAGGCAAAAGCGAACATCATGAAGCTTTCTCATCTGAGCGCGCCGCGCAACGGCAATCATCTCGTGCCCGAAACCCCGCTACGCGCGCGGCTCGTACCGCTCCTGCTTTTGCTGGGATCCCTGGCATGTGCGGAGTCCGCCGCCGGAGCCCAACAGGATTCGGCGGTGGTGCGCGCTTGCGCGCAGATCTTGCGGCACCAGGCCGGGGATGGCGCCATCGTAATGGGCACGAACACCGCGCATCGTTCGCGGCTGGTTCCTTATTTTTCGAATTTTGCGGCCCTGGGGCTGGTCGCCGGGTTCCAGGAAACCGGCGACGTCCGTTACCTTGGAGCGGCGAAGCGATGGATCGATTGGTTCGAAGCGCATATGAATGCGGACGGGACGATCCACGATTATGCGGGCACCGCCGGGGAATGGAAGTCAACGGGCGATTATGATTCCACCGATTCTTATGCGGCGACGTACCTCGACCTTGTCCTGGCCGCCTATCGCGCGGCACCCGACAAACAATGGCTGGGCGCGAGACTGCCGGCAGCGCGAAAGGCTCTCTCGGCGATCCGACTGACCATGCAACCCAACGGTCTCACCTACGCGAAACCGGGATTCCCCGTCATGTTCCTGATGGACAATACCGAAACGCTTATGGGGCTTCGCGCCCTGGCGGAGATCGCCGGGGAACTTGAAGACGCTTCCCTCCAACCGGAAGTCCACGCCATGGCCGTGCGGATGGAAGAGACCCTCATCCGCGAACTGTGGATTGAGCAGGATCAGGTTTACAGCGCCGCGCTCCACAAAGACGGCCAGCAAGTGCCAAACACCGGCCGCTGGTATCCCGATGTGATGGCGAATTTGATGGCGGCAGGGTGGCTGCCGTTTTCCCCCAAACATCGCGATCTGCTGACGGAGTTAAAGGCGAAGCACCAAGCTGGGATCCCGGCCGGGATTACCACCGAGCCTGATCTGGGGCGCCTGGTCTGGTGGGGCATCGCGGCCATCGGCGCCGGCGACCAGGCATTGCACCAGAGCGTCGCCGCAAAACTGTCTGGCTTCGATACCCGCGTGAAGGGGTTCTCCAATCCTGCTCTGCTTGGGCATCTCTGCCGTATCCTGGCCTGGGAAAAAACCGCCCGGACCACGCCGGTCACCGAACTCCGCGCCGATTACGATGTGATCATTGCGGGAGCGGGCACCGGCGGCTTTGGCGCGGCGATGCAGGCGGCGCGACTGGGGGCCACGGTGCTGCTGGCCGAGGAAACCGACTGGATCGGCGGGCAAATGACCGCCGCCGGCGTAACCTCGATGGATGAAGGCCCCAAGCACAAGGACCGGCCCTACGTGCTGGTGCGAGAGCGCGGCCTTTATCACGAATTCGCCGATGAAGTCACTGCGCATTACAGCGCCAACGGCATTTCCGCCGACACCGCCTACTGGAACGCGCGGCTCGCCATGGAACCGCGCGTGGGACAGGACATTTTGTACAAAATGTTGCAGACAGCGCGGGCCCACACCTCCGCGCTCCACGTTTCGCTCCGGTCAACGGTGACGCAAGTTCAGAAGCATGGGGATGTGGTAACCGGAGTTACCCTGCAAATCACGACGCCTCAGGGCCAGGCCGCCAGGAGCATTCGCAGCAAAGTGCTGGTGGACGCGACTGAGTGGGGCGATGTCATCCCGCTTACGGGCGCGGCGTTTCGCGTAGGCAACTGCACCAACGGAGACATCGATCCCAGCCGGGCAATCCAGGATCTCACCTGGACGGCGGTCATCAAGCGGTATATCAAGGGTGTGCCCCCGGAGTTACTGCTTACCAACCCCCCGCCAGGATACGATGCCGCGCATCCGGGCTTCCTCAAGAGCCTGGTGAACGGCGAGACGACGGATTTGAGAAAAACCCCATGGAGCTTCGCAACCTTCATCGGATATCGCGGCATGCCGAACAGCGAACAGCCGGGGGCGGCGGGAATCACGCGCACGCACTTAAACTACAACAACGATTACCCAGTGCGAATCCGTGTCGTGGATGACATCGCCGCCAGGGATTCAACCTGCCGCAACGCGCAGCTCAAAACCTTTCAGTTGCTCCATTACCATCATAACACCCATGGAAAAAGAGACTGGTCCGTGGCCAACGACGAGG
>JBBQYD010000634.1:0-2895 GCA_038209025.1 Verrucomicrobiota bacterium
GCCGCACGCTGGACATCTTCCGCGCCGGAGAAATGCAACCTGAACGCGATCACAATGTGCAGGGTGAGAAGAGCGCCGCGCTCGAAGCCCTTGGCCGAAAACTCCGGCACGCCTGGGACGGCGGGTGGTTCTCCTATGAAATGAAAGTGGACGGCGCGCAGCCAAACGAACTGCATTGCACCTGGTGGGGCAGCGACGCCGGCAACCGCACCTTCGATATCCTCGTGGATGGCCAGAAGCTTAAGACGGTCACCCTCAACAACGACGCGCCCGGCAAATTCTGGGATGCCGTTTACCCCCTGCCGCCGGACCTGACCCGCGGGAAGGAGAAAATCACGGTCAGATTACAGGCAGCCTCCGGCAATTACGCCGGGGGATTGTTCGGCAGCCGGACGGTGCGCAAGCCTTAGCCAGCAACCGCCTCAGCGCCGCGGAGCGGGAAGCGGCAGCACATCTCCCGAAACACTCTGGGTGGATTGATAGACGCCGGGCTTCAGGTTTCTGAGGGGGTCATTGTTCAGGTGATTCCGCCACGCCAGCGTGCCCCACACCAGCAGCCCCACCAGCACGAGCACGCCGATTCCCAGGGACGCCTTGCGCCAGCTGAACTGGGAGAGCTGCAACATGAACACGTCCAGCGTATTGCGCGATTGATCGGTCAATGGCGGTGGCTCGGCGAAATTGCTGGTTTGGCCCAACTCCTGGGCCAGGGTAGCCATCACCCCGGGAACGTCCAGCTTGAGCAGGGTCGCATAAGTCCGCACAAAACCCCGAATGTAAACGGGGGCGGAGAAGACATCGTAATTGCCTTCTTCCAGCGCGCGCAGGTGATCGGTGCGGATTTTGAGTGACTCCGCCGCCTGTTCCACCGGGAGGTTGCGGGCCTCACGGGCAGTGCGAAGCTGTTCGGCTACGGTGGCCATGTCCGCATCTTGTAGCTGCTTTCCCTCCGGGTTGGCAATACTTTACGGAAGCGGAAGCCGCAATTCTCACTTGCAGCATCCTCCTTCGCCCCGGATATGGCCAGCCCGATGGGCACTGTTTCACCTTCGGCCATTCGCCAGCATCGGCTTTAGAACCCACTCACGGGGAGGGGTTCCGCACCTTTGGTCACATTACTTTTCCTCCGCACTAAGTATTTTCCGCCACCATCCGATATACGGGCGTGCGGCTCCGCTCTCCAGCGGGGCTGGTTTTTTTGTCGCGAGCAGACCCTTTTGAAATGAAGAAGTTAAAACTTACCGCCAAACTAGCCATTGGCTTTGGCAGTGTGACCGCTGTGACCCTGATCCTGGGCGGGGCCGGCTACTATAGTGCCTCACGTAATGCGAACTCCATCGACCAGATCGGCTCGCACGAACTGCCAGCAGTGCAAAGTGTGCTGATCATCAAGGGAGCGCTTGCTTCCATACGTGAAGCGCAGGCCAACCTCGCCAACCTGGACCTAACCCCCCAAGACCGTGAAAAACAGTACGCGTTGGTGGCTAAAAAACGGGCCGAATACGCGGAGGTCTGGAAAGTTTTCGAGGCCTTGCCAAAGGACGCCGCCGACGCGGCCATGGCCAAGGACTTCGTGTCCGCGCTGGAGATCGGGAAGAACAATAATAACGAGTTCTTCCGCCTGGCCAAGGAACTGGAGGGCATGCAACTCGGCAACCCCGTCGAACTCGAACGTAATCTGGCCCGCTTCCGCGGAGACCATTTCAGGCTGGAGAAAATGGTGCTGGCGATGTGCCTGGACAAGAAACCGTTTGACGGCGGCGACGACCACAAAACCTGCGCTTTTGGCAAATGGAAGGCCGAACAGCAGATCAAAAACCAGAGTCTAGCCGACGAACTTCAGCTCATGAGCGCCTCGCATGAGCAGTTTCACCTGGCGATCAAAAAACTCCAAATGTGCTGCCAGGCAGGAGATTACGAGCAGGGGCGCGCAATCTATCATGCCGAAGTGGATCCGTCCGCCGGAAAAGTCCTGGCCGGTTTTGACCGGATGCTGGCGACCACCGCTCAGGCACGAACCGTCAGCAGCAACCTCAACCAGCAGCTCTTCGGTGTGTGCGCCAGCTCCTCAGAAAAGGTGATTGAAGCGGCAAACACCCTGGTTGAGCACAGCTCGAAATTGGCTCACGAGACCACGGCTCAAGCTTTGGACCAAGGCCGGTTCTTCGTAGCCCTGGCCTGGATTGGCTCCCTGGTCGGGGTGATCGCCGGCGCGCTGCTGGGCTTTTTCATCACCCGCTCCATCGCCAGACCCATCAAAGCGGTGGCCGAGGGGCTCCGGTCCGGAGCTGAGCAAACCGCCGTGGCGTCCGCCCAAGTGTCCGCCGCCAGCCAATCCCTGGCAGAAGGCGCCAGCGAGCAAGCCGCTTCCCTGGAAGAAACCGGGGCCTCACTCGAAGAGATGTCCGGCATGAGCCGCAACATGGCTGACCGCACGGCTGAGATTGACCACCTGATGGGGCAGGAAGCAGCGGTCAGCTTTCAGGCCCTTCAGGGACAGATGCGGCAGATGGAAACCGCTGTGAATGCGAATATCCAGGCAAGCCAGCAGGCGTCTAAAATCATCAAAACCATTGATGAAATTGCGTTTCAAACCAACATCCTGGCCTTGAACGCCGCGGTGGAAGCCGCCCGCGCCGGCGAGGCTGGTTTGGGCTTCGCCGTCGTGGCCGACGAGGTGCGGAACCTTGCTCGACGCAGCGTGCAAGCCGCCAAAGAAACCCAGGAGACCATTGGCAATTCCTCCGCCCGGGCCCAGGAGACCATCGAATGTTACACGCGGATTACCGGGTTGCTGGGCAGCAACGAGAAGACCGCCGAGAAAGTCGCCAAAATGGCGGGTGATATCGCCGTGGCCGCGCGCGAGCAAAGCCATGGCATTTCCCAGATCAATAC
>JBBQYD010000635.1:0-2894 GCA_038209025.1 Verrucomicrobiota bacterium
GAATGTCCGTAGTAGGTTACTTTCATAGTTTTCTCACCCGTTGAATTTGGCTCATTGTTCAGATACCAGTTGTTCAACTCAGGGTCAACTACGGCGCCGGATAACCAAGTGATGCAGTAGCCAAGGCCGAAGCTCCACAGCACCCACAGCACGCCACGCAAGAGCCAGCCGGCGCGGACTCATTGCCTTGTGGAATCCGATTCGGAGTTATTCTTCGAATGCAAGCATCCTTGAGATTTGGGAAAAAGTCAGGGTGCCGGCAGTTGCGGTTCTCAGTTCTGCTGCCGAGGCCTGAACCCGCTTGGGATCAATCGCCCTTTCGCACCACCTCAAAGAACTCCTCCGCCACAATGTAGCCCACGCAACCAACCCCGCCGCAGCGGCACGGGTAGTCTTTATACTCGTGCAGATCATAACCATAGTTAAAGGTAACCTCCCCCCCGGCGGGAATATCGCGGGTGGCTATGATCCAGATGCTGTCATCAGCCAATTCCGCTTCGCAGTTGGGGCTGCAGCTATGGTTGATGAATCTTGCGGGGTTCCACGGCACGTTCCCATCGAGGTCCTCGGAATCGTTGAGCGAAAAGATATATTCGTTGTTGCCTTCACAACGCTTCAGGGACTCCTGTTTGCCGATGCGCTCGCCCACATACCCAATTACGCGGGTGCCGCAGGGAATGTGGCGGCGGGCGAACGCCCCCGTGCCATGAATGGTCGAACTCCTGATCTCCAGCCATTCAGTCTCCCGCAACTCACCGGCGGCCAATGCGTCCTGTTCTGTCATCCTCCTAATCTTCCGTGTTGCGGTCGTTTGTCGAATCAAAACTTGTTCACTCCGCAGCGCGCCACGCCCAACCAGGACGGCCAAAGAAAAAGTTGTCACTCAACAAGGTGCTGTTAACGTGGCGCCATGAATTTGCCGTTCATTCGCAACCGGCGCGATTTTCTTAAAACACTGGGTATTTCCTTTCCCGGCCTGGCATGGCTTTCTCAGCCCAGTCTTCAGGCCCGCACCGCTCCCGCACCGGCACCGAACCTTCCTGCCCACCGCGAAATGCGAGCGGACCTTGTAGTTATCGGCGGGGGGTTGGGCGGGTGTGCCGCCGCGCTCGCCGCGGCCCGCGCCGGCTTGCGCGTGATCATGACGGAGGAAACGGACTGGATCGGCGGCCAACTCACGGCGCAAGCCGTGCCACCGGACGAAAACCCCTGGATCGAAAGCTTTGGTGGCACTCGCAGCTATCTCCAATTACGCCGCAAAATTCGTGACTATTACTTTCGCAACTACCCGGTCACCGCCGCCGGACGCGCGGTCCCTGGCTTCAATCCGGGCAACGGCTGGGTGTCCCACCTGTGCTGCGAGCCGAAAGCCGGCCTGGCCGCCCTGATCGAGATGCTGGCGCCGCATGAAAGCGCCCAACGCATCCGCATCCTGCTGCAACACACGCCCACCGCTGCGCAACTCGCAGGCGACCGCGTCGAGGCGGTAGAGGTCAGGAGTCTGCTGACTGGAGCCAGGGTGGTTTTGCGCGCCCCGTATTATGTCGATGCCACCGAAATGGGCGATTTGCTGCCGCTGACCAAAACCGAATTCGTCTCGGGCGCTGAAGCACAGAAAGACACTGGCGAGCCCAATGCGGCGAAGCTGGCGAATGCCGCAAACCTTCAAGGGTTCACCTGCTGCTTCGCCCTCGACTATCTGGCCGGGGAGGACCACACCATCGAGAAACCCGCCCAGTATGGTTCCTGGCGGGATTACGTGCCGCAAATGACCCCGCCGTGGCCAGGCAAGCTGCTGGCCTGGGAGTATGGCGACCCGGTGACTCTGAAGCCAAAGAAACTTGAAACTGATCCCGAGAAGGCGCTGGGGCTATGGACTTACCGGCGCATTCTTGACCGCTCCCAATTCCTTCCCGGCGCTTTCCCCGGCGACATCTCCCTGATCAACTGGCCGCAGAACGATTATTTTCGCGGAAACCTGATGGGCGGGAGCGAGGAGGAAGCCAGGCAACACCTGGAGAACGGCAAACAACTGAGTCTCTCCCTGCTCTATTGGCTCCAGACCGAAGCGCCCCGGCCGGATGGCGGAACCGGATGGCGCGGACTGCGCCTGCGCCCCGATGTGGTCGGCACCGAAGACGGCCTGGCCAAATACCCGTACATCCGGGAAAGCCGGCGCATCAAAGCTCAGTTCACCGTCCTGGAACAACACATCTCAACGGAAGCCCGCATGCGGGAAACCGGTGCGAATCGGGACACGGTGACCGCCGTTCAGTTCAACGATTCGGTCGGGATTGGCAGCTATCGAATCGATCTGCACCCGAGCAGCGCGGGCGACGGCTCCATTGACATAAGCTCTCTGCCGTTTCAAATTCCCTTGGGCTCGCTCCTTCCCCAGCGGGTCCGCAATCTTCTGCCGGGGTGTAAAAATCTCGGGGTCACGCACATCACCAACGGTTGCTACCGCGTGCATTCTGTGGAATGGAACATTGGTGAGGCGGCTGGCGCCCTGGCGGCATTTTGCCTCGCCAGGAAACGGGAGCCGGGTGAAGTGCGCGCGAATGCAAACCTGCTGGGGGAATTTCAAAGCGCCCTGGCAATTCATGGCGTACCGCTCGCCTGGCCCAAAGTCACTCCGCTGTGAATACTACCACTGGCAAGCCCCTGATGGCGCTGGTAACCGCTCCGGATATGGAGACGGCGCGCATGCTGGCACGGGCCGCTTTGGAAAGCCGTCTCGCGGCCTGCGCAAACCTGCTCCCGGCCGTGGAATCGCATTACTGGTGGGAGGGCAAACTCGAAAACAGCGCGGAAGTGCTGATGCTTCTGAAAACCAGCCAGGACCAGGCGGCAGCCCTGGAGGCATTGATAATCGCCAGGCATCCCTATGACAC
>JBBQYD010000636.1:0-2873 GCA_038209025.1 Verrucomicrobiota bacterium
TATTTTTGGGGTGGGGGGGGGGGCGCCGCCCCCCCCCGCACCCTGGGCGCCGCCGGGGCCCGCGGCCGGGGGCAACTGAGAATCGCAAGTTAAGGTCGCCGTTTTTATGGCAGTGATAAACCAGGTAGCGCTAACCAGCCACCAGACACCCTTGAAAAGGGCGCGGGCTTTTACCCTCATTGAGTTGCTTGTCGTCATCGCCATCATCGCCATCCTGGCGGGCATGCTGCTGCCGGCGTTGTCCAAGTCCAAAATGAAGGCCCAAGGCATCCGCTGTCTCAACAATGGCAAGCAATTGGCGCTGGGGTGGCACATGTACGCCGGCGACAACCAAGATGGCGTGCCCGGTGCCAACGGCGATGATCCGACCCGGTTGGATTGCTGGCCCGACCGGCCGGGCGGAACCTACTGGCTAGACTTTACCGCGAAGGCCGCCAATTGGGATCCAACGATTACCATCGGCGCGACCACGCCTGATGCGGCCGGGCAGTATAGTCTGCTTTGGAGTTATGTCGGCAAATCAGCCGGCATTTGGAAGTGTCCCGCCGATCAGTCCAAAGTGCCGTCGATTTCCGGCATGGGCACGGTGCCACGCATCCGCAGCCTGTCCATGAGCCAGGTCTTCAGCAAGACGGGTCCGTGGCTCGACAAGACTTACAATTCCAGCCAGACCGCGTGGCGAACCTATAACAAGCTCTCCACGGTCGTCAAACCGGCCAATACCTGGCTGTTTGTGGATGAACATCCCGACAGCATCAACGGCGTCGGATTCGCCAATGCCTGCACGGGAGCTGACGCTCAGAGCACCGCCCAGATTATTGATATGCCCGCCAGCTTTCACAACGGCGCGTGCGGTTTTTCCTTTGCGGACGGACACTCGGAAATTCACAAATGGCTCGGATCCAAGATTCGCAACGCGCCAATTACCTATACAGGGACGGTTCCGCTCAACATCCCCGCGGGCGACTCGTGGGTGGACGTAAAGTGGATGGCGGACAACACCACCGTGCGCCGGTAAACTGGAATATTCCGGGACGGGCATCCCTCAGCACGCGTGCCGGTGACGGCAGTGCGGCCCTGTGGAATCCCAACCCAGCAAAGGCGGACGATGAATGCCCAGCCTCATGCGTTGTCAGTGCCTCCGCCCTCCGGGTCATCAAGCCAGAAAGGAACCCGCCCCATGGTGCCACCCTGCCGTGAAACCCAGCCGGTAATGCCTCCAGAGCGGTGAGGTGTCGGATTCTCTGCGGAAGGATCATTTAGAATTGGCTCCCTGGGCCTTTTGGTGTTCAATGCCGGCCATGAACTGCCGTCCGATTCTCCGCCTCCTGGCTTTGCTGGCTGCCGTGACAGGCCTCGCTGACTTCTCCGCACAGGCCGCTGAGCGCAAGCCCAACATCCTATTCATCATCACGGACCAACAGTTCGCCGAGGCGATGAGCTGCCTGATGGGGGAGCAGTTCATCCACACGCCGACGATGGATCGGCTGGCGCAAACGGGGGCGCGCTTCACGCGGGCCTACAGTTCCAACCCTCTCTGCATGCCGTGGCGCAACTCGGTGTTTTCCGGGCGCTATCCGCACGAGACCGGTGTGACGCAGAACGCCAATCCCCCGGGCGGCCTGAAACCAAAGGAGTTTGTCTGCTTGGGCACTTATTTCCGCAACGCCGGCTACGACGCGGCTTACAGCGGCAAGTGGCACTTGTCCTACAACGTGAGGGACACCGAGGCGCATGGCTTCGAGATCCTCGCGGGCAAGGACAAAACCGATCACGACGCGGGCGTGACTGACGGCGCGGTGAAGTTCCTCAACCGTCCGCACGAGAAGCCGTTCGTGCTCGTCGCCAGCTTTCTGAATCCCCACAACATCTGCGAGTGGGCGCGCCGACTGGCGGGCCGCGAGCAGGTGTTGAACTGCGGAGAAATCGGCGAACCGCCGCCGCTGGCCCAGTTGCCGCCGCTGCCCGCCAACTTCGCGCCGCCAAAGAACGAGCCGGACGCCATGACCCTGATGCGCCAGGCCTATCAGGTGGATTCGGGTCCGTTCCCCGTGGGCAAGTTCACGGCGGACGACTGGCGCAAGCACCGCTGGGGCTACTACCGGATGATCGAGAAGGTGGACGCCGAGATCGGTAAAGTTCTCGCGGCACTGGGGCGGGCCGGCCTGGAGGACAACACGCTGATTGTCTTCACCGCCGACCACGGCGAATGTGCGGGCGCGCACGGCTTCAATCAAAAGACTGTGCTCTACGACGAATCCGCCCGCGTGCCGCTGATCATTGCCTGCAAAGGCAGGACCACCGGCGCAACCACGGACAAGCTGGTGAACACCGGCATTGATCTCCTGCCCACGATGCTCGAGTTCGCCGGGCTGGAAGTGCCGAAGAAACTTCCCGGTCGCAGCCTCTTGCCGCTGGCGTTCGGCAGGCCGGTTGCCGCGTGGCGCGATTATGTCGTGGTGGAAAACAACATGAACCAGGCCGGCGAACTCGACGGTCTAACGCCACAGATGGAAGGCCGCATGGTGCGGACGGAGCGATACAAGTATTGCGTCTTCAGCCGTGGCAGTCAGCGCGAGTCCCTCGTGGACATGCTGGCCGATCCCGGCGAGACGACCGATCTCGCTACTGATCCGAAGTATCGCGAGGCTCTGCTCCAACATCGGGACCTGCTCACCCGATTCGGCCAGGAGCAGAATGACCCGTTGGTGGCCGGGCTTCTGGCGGATAATGTGAAACCGATTCCTTTCACCGCCAGCGGTTCTGCGCCGAAAGCCAAGCAGACGGCGAAGAAGAAAAGGCGGCAACCTTGATCCATCAGCGGTCCCCTTGAATCAGACGCACACATTGCCTGTCCATGAAAGGCCTCCGTT
>JBBQYD010000637.1:0-2870 GCA_038209025.1 Verrucomicrobiota bacterium
GTCTCAATCACGGTGGCGCTGAAGAGCCAACCGACGGCCAATGTGACGGTGAATCTCTCGGCGTCCGACAGTTCCGAGGCGTCCGTTGCCCCGGCCACACTGGCGTTCACCACCAGCAACTGGAGCACATCGCAATCCGCGAATATCAGTGGCGTGAACGACGCCGTTTTCGATGGCAACGTGGTCTCCAGCATCGATATTTCGGCGAGCGGCGCCGATGCCGCGTACGCCGCGGCAACCGCGAGCGTCGCGGTCACCACCCTGGACAATGAAGCGGCGATTTCGCTGCCGGCCGGCGACTTGAATTACGGGATCGGCTCGGCGGCCCTGCCGCTGGATGCGCAGGCCACCATCCTTGACCCGGATACCGCAAATTACAACGGTGGTTCCCTGACCGTGGCAATCACGACCAAAGGTTCCTCAAGCGACCGCCTGGAAATTCGGAATTCCGGCAATGCCGCGGGCCAGATCGGCGTTTCTGGCGGCACGGTAAGCTACGGTGGCGTGGCGCTGGGCACCTTCACGGGCGGCGCGGGCGCGCCCCTGGTGGTAACCTTCAATGCGGGCGCCACGACGACGGCGGCGGAGGCCCTGATTCGGGCGGTCACCTACCGGAGCGTCAACCCGCTTGCCACGAAAGAAACTCGCGTGGCGACCTTCACCCTCGCAGACGGCCAGGGGGGCACCAGTGTGGCCACCAAGACGATACTGGTGGGCGCGCTGAACGTTTACACCTATCAGCAAGGGGTTGACTTCGGCTACGGCCCTTATACCGGGGCGTCTGATACCCAATTGCTGGAACTGACCAACTCATTGGCCTACCCCCAGGGCAGCACCGCCGCGGGTCTCTGGATCGCCTCGCCGGCTTCCGTCGGCAATGTGTCGCAAGTGTTGCTGCGTTTCGACAGCATGATTGGCACGAATGCGGGTCAGATTCCACCCAATGCGACGATCGTTTACGCCACGCTCGTTCTCAACGTCAACGACGCCGGATGGGGTGGCGACTTCTATCGCATGCTCGTGCCGTGGGACGGCACCAACGAGACATGGGCGCTGTTCGGCTCCGGCGAGAATGGCCGAAACTACGAAATGGGCGTGCAGATCGATGATGTGGAGGCCCGGTCCACCTTTGATTCTTTCTGGAGCAACTTCGGCACCCTGGCGGGCGGCACCGGAACTGGCGCGGTCGAACTGGGGGTAACCAAGGACGTTCAGGCCTGGGCCGCCGGCACGACCAATTACGGCTGGCTGATTCGGGCCCGGGATCTCTCCAACAACGGCACCGGTTTCACCCCGTCTGAGACCACCAACTCGGCGGCCCGTCCGATGCTGCGGGTGGCCTGGGTGGCCGCCGGAACGTCGGGCGTCAGCTTCCAGGAAGGAACCAATGGTTATACAGGCAGCGTCGCCACCCGCCTCCGCATGGTAACTCCTGATACGGATGAATCCGCGTTGGAGAACGTGTTCGTAGATTTCGAGGTGACCACCGAACTACTCGATCCTGAACATGCGCTCCTGCGGTTCAACAACATCATTGGCACCAACCCCGGCCAGGTTCCGCCCAACTGCCTCGTGCAGGCCGCGGTGCTGGACCTCTATAGCATTGCCGGCAACGCGCCGGGAGATGGCGCCCAACTGTATGCCTTGTTGAAGGACTGGCAGGCCACCGCCACCTGGAATTGGTGGGTCAATGGCATCCAAACCGATGGCATTGACGCCGTTACGACACCGAGCGCAAGCTTGGGATCACCCACGTTGAACCCGGATGTCCAGGCCACGCAGAACGCGGTGGATGTCAGCGCCGACGTGCAAGCCTGGGTAAATGGCGTCCGCCCGAATTATGGTTGGGGATTCCTGCCGTGGCCCGGCGGTGGTAACGGTTGGTCCTTTGCCACACCGGTCAATACCCAGACCCAGTATCGCCCAACGCTGCGGGTTTACTACTCGACTGACTTCGCGGTCACCGACGAAATCCGCCTGCTGGCCCCGGTTCGCAACGCAAACAACGTGGAAATCCGGTTCACCGGCACGGCCAATCGCGCCTACACGATCCTGCGCGCCGGCAGCCTGACCGGCACCTTTAGCCCGGTCGGCACCGCGACGGCCGCCGGCAATGGCTCCGCTACCTTCACCGATAACGCCCCGCTGCCCAATGCCGGGTTCTATCGCGTGGTTTATCCCTAAACGATCGAGTTCATCGATGTAATTCCCGCAAGCGGGACGGTGAAGTCACCGTCCCGCTTTTTTTATTCAGGGCGCAAGCCGTTGGTAACACACGATCACAGATTATGTTGCATGTTGTTCGAAAGAAGGTGTCCGATGGCCGGGCCGCGGCCTGCCGCTGCCCCCGGAAAACCATCGTTGCGCTCCTGTTCTTTGGTCTGGCCGCGGTCAATCCCCTGACCGCCAAGGCCGCCCATGGCATCGCTGCCGGCATGCTCAAGGTGGAGCAGACCTCGGCAATCGACACAAACGATAACGCCCGCGTGACGCTGGCGTTGGGAATCGGCACCTTCCAGGCCGGCGATTTTAACCGCGCGGATTACAACCTGCTGATCAATCCCGGCGTGGCGGCCTCGCGCGACGAAGCCCTGGGCGTGCTGATCGGTTGTGTCACCGAAAACGGGCGCGCTAATTTCGGCACCAACGGCTATCCGACAAGCGCGATCGAACGGAACGGCAGCGGCACCTACCGGATCGTAACCTATTTGAGCCCCGGCATTGAGTATAACGCCAATGTGGCCGGCGCGTGGTTCCCTTACGACCGATACCTCGGGGGCCTGGCGCGGAACGGGAACGCCCTGAACGGCGGCACGAACGATACGTTCACTGGCTCGCCGGGGCTGGTTTTGGGCACCCATTTCAAGGGG
>JBBQYD010000638.1:0-2850 GCA_038209025.1 Verrucomicrobiota bacterium
GGCCTTTTATCGCATGGTGTTTTCGTGGCACACCGGATTGGTTCCGACGGAGCGCGCGAGCCACGTTTGTGACCCAAAGCGCTTCTTATGTCGTTCTGTTCGGCTGGTACTGGATGGCCAGCGGCACTTCTCTCTACACCAAAATGAACATCGTCGCGCCGGCCGATGTATCGCTGCCCGAGTCAGTGCTCGTGTATTTCATCGCCCCGGCGGACGGCAATGTTTACAGACGGCAGTTGGCCGGTGCAGACGAGCAGAAGATTTTTGAGCTGCACTCGACGGGCCGGAACGATCGACTGTTTGTACGTCCGAGCACAACGGACACGAATCGCTGGGACTTAGTCGCCCGTCTTGATACCAAAAACCGTCGTGATGCACGGTTCGTGGATGTGCTGACGAACATGCTGGTTGAAGCGGCACCAGAATGGGGCAGCACCCATACCGATCCGCCACAGTACGAGGGGACATGGTTCAGCTTCGGTAAGGTGCAGGGAATCGCGAGTGTCACAAATAGCCAGTGGGAGTTTTGGGCTGGATTTTGGCCAGTGGAGGGGCTTCGGGCTTCAAACAAGAGGACTGACGAGCGAGTGCGCTTTTCATACGACACGCCTTTCGGAGCTTGGACCGTCCGGAACGCTGTTCACTTGCCGTCGGATAAGGTTCTCTTCCAGCTTGGTGACGACCAAATTTGCGCGTTTGATCCAGTGAGTCGCCGGGTGGCTTTGCTTTGGCATGGCAGAGGACCGGTGGCGGTTATCAAAATGCCAAATGTCGACCAGACGGTGCAGCGAACGGGAGCCTTCCAGCCGATTCGCTCAGAGACAAATCGAACGTCATCGGCGGCTGGTTCCCGGCGCTGACCTTTACGTTCGTCTATGGCGTGGCTGTCATCCAGATTCACCAACCCGGAGGGTTGGCAGAGGCGGCCGGAAGACGACCAAAGCGGTTTCACTGGACGCGGCCTTCGCGTCCAGTTTCCATTTGGGGCTTCTCCGCCGCCGCACCGGGTCCCGCCACCCAAGGGTGCGCGCCACTGAGCGGGGGTGTTCAGTTTACAGGCGGGTGTGATGGCGGAGCACCGCTTCCACGCCGGGCAAAAGGTCGAGCTCCGAATACTGCTCGTAGGTACCGCCTTTGGGCCACTGGCGCACAACGCCGAGCCGGTCGCGGTTAAGAAACCAGCAGGCGACCTGCTCGGTGGCGGCGTTGAGCAAATCAGCCGGCAGCGGAAGCTGGCCGGGCGCCCCCTCGGCCCCCGGCAGGAGGTAGCCCCCGGTGTAGATCACCCGGGCCATCTCCCCTGGCCGGCCGGGGGCTTCGGCGAACGCCACGACACAACCTGAGCGCACCTGCCACGCAAGGTTTTCGCGGAGCCGCCAGGCTTCGTGCTCGGCGCCTCTCAACTCCACGCGAGCCACGGTCTCCAGCGGATAACATCGGAGGCTCACCGCCTGGTCCGACGCCGGAAACTCCTGGGCGAAGTCCACCGTGCGTTGCAGCACGCGGCGCATCTCCCGTTCCATCCGCGCGCTGACTCCGGCGATAGCCATGGCGAGCAGCGCGTCATTCAGTATATTTTCGTCAGCCAGCCCGAGGCGGGCCTTCACGATGGCGAGGGTGGTAAGCATGACCATAAGCAAGGTGGGGTGCGGGCGGTTAGAAGTTATCCGGGGCGGGCTCGCCGTAAAGGTGGAGGCGCCATTTCAACAGGCCTACGGCCCGGGCGTTGTTGGTCGGGGCGCAAGGCTGCACCAGGCTGACGCCTTTGGGAGCGTTGCCAGGGGGCCAATGGTTGGTGACGCTGACGAGGTTCAAATAGTTGGTCAGGGTGACGGGGGAGTCGGTCGTTTCACAGATCTCGCGGACGCCCGGGTCCGGATGCCAGAAGCTCTCATACCGATTGGTCCACGTGAGCGGCGCGCCGCCGGTCCACAACAGGGTGATGGTGGAAACGGCCTGGGTGACCCAATTCGGCACCGCGGCGGACGTGCGGCCACCGGGGCCGTCCGGGAAGATGGCGATGCTGTCCGCGGGGCAAACGGGAGTTGCGGCCCCTGATTGATCGCGCTGGTTGCCTCCGGCGCACGCCAGCGTGGCCGGATACAGCACCAACTCAGCCGGGAATAACCCGGGCGGCGCATTGGTGTAGGTGTAAGTGCGGGGCGGGTTCATCAGGTTGGTGAGGTGGAGCAGGCCGCCGGTGTGGGGGACGGCGATGGCGAACGGCTTGCGGCCGGGCACCAGGGGGAGGCTCACCAGGTAATCGCCGGCTTCGAGTTCGACCTCGAAGGCCCCGTTGGTCGTCTCGATCACCCGGGCGGGTCCCGCGCTCAAACCGGCGGCCCCAATGAGCACCTCCGGGACCGGCGTGATCACCAGCGGCGTGTCGAAAGCGCGCCGGCTGATATCCGTGAGATTGCCGCTCACCGTGGCGGCGCCGGCCCGCAGGCCGAGCGCGCACGCGAGCATGAAGCTGAAGTGGATCCGGTTACGCAGTGGTTTCATGGTGGTTTTGAATAAAGTGCCGGTTGGTGGCGGGGCTTTGCTCCCGAGCCTCCGCCCGGGAGCAAAGCCGTTCGCGTTCTCCGCGCCGCTCAGGCGGCGGCGGTGATGAGGGCCGCTACGGCGTCACTCGCGGCGTAATCGAAGTCGATCTCTTCGATGAACCGAACCGCGAGCTGGTCATTGGCGAACCAGACGTGCTCCGACTGGTCCATGCGCGGAGCGCCGTGCTCGCCCATCCACCAGAGCGAGAGCGCGCCAAAGACCACCAGGGGTTTGTCCGCCGCGGCCGCGGTGCCGTAAGGCTCCAGCACGTCGGTCCAGACGATGGGATAGCCATCCAGCAAG
>JBBQYD010000639.1:0-2844 GCA_038209025.1 Verrucomicrobiota bacterium
ATGATCAGGCCGTTGGTCTGGCCCGTGGCCGGGTCCAACTCGTGCAAGGCGGTGGCGGTGCCGCGGTCGGTCATCGTCCCGCTGGCGTCGGCAAAGGCATAGACCTTCTCCGTGCGCAGATCGGAAACGATGATGAAGCCCAACGGAAACGTGGTGGGGTTCGCCAGGCCATTGGCGTCCCAACGCCGGAAGTCGGAAGCTCCCACGCGGCTGGCGAACAGGTGATCCGCCGACGCGGCCAGACTGCCGGCCAGGCTGGCGTCGGTGAAAACCGCGTTGCTCGTCGTGAGCGAGATGATCTTGAACCAATTCGTGTTGGTGGCGGCGTGGGCCGGGTGCAGGCCAGGCAGCAGGGCACTGGCAAGCATCAGGACGCGGGCGAGTTTCAGGGATTTCATATCTCCAACGGATTAGGTGTTAGTGGTCTGAATCAATACCAGTAACACATCTCATGGCATTGCCCTGGCGTCAAAAATTAAAAACCGCCGGAATCGGGCCGGAGTTCCGGCGGCAGGTGGGGCGGCAAATCAAATTCCAGATGCAAGTGGAAAAATGTGGTGCCGGTGGGCGGGCGGGCGGGGTGAGCGTAATGGCATGGGGTGGTTCACGGTGGCGAAGAGGCAAGTGTTCAGTGGGCGCTACAATGCTCTCCTGGTGGGTAGCGGGACCGGTTGGCGCGCGCCTCGAATGCCTCGCGGTCCGCCTCCTGTCACCACTTGTTCAGGTTGGCATTCGCGTCGAACTTAAGCCCCTGGTCGTCATAGCCGCAAGGCAGCAGGCTCCGAGGCCAATGGTCGAAACTTCACGCGTATTCAAATCACAAGTCACAGATTTGCAGGATCACCACTATTAGTGTTGCTGGCATCGGGCGGCAGTGCCTTCGGGTACCGAATTCTCATAATTTCTGCCCGCAGGATAGGATGGCGCCACGGCCTACCAGTTCGGGTTTTCAATCCTTGCGCATTCAACATATCCGTGATGCGCTGCAGCTTCGTCCCCTTCGCGATTTCCTCCTGGGCGAGGCGCAGAGCCAACTGGAACTGTTCAAGGTAAACAGCTTTTACCGTGAGCACTGGCTGAATCACTGGAGGTTGCGGAGGGGGGACGGGCCGGGGATTGAGCGCTTGAATGGCCTCCTCTCGAAGCCTGGCTTCCTTGCCGGCATAAAACGGGCACTCGGGGCGACAGTGGGCTCGAAAAGGATTATCCTCATAGTTGCAGCGGAAAGGAACCGCGGAGCGGTAAATATAGCGCACGTTGGACTTCGTGCTATGCCGCATGGCCGCCGGTGATTTACTCGAGGTCGCAAGATGCCTGGCGAGGCAATAGTCCACCAGCCAGCTCCTCGAGTCGTCCTCAGTCAACCCTGCGTGCCTGCCCCAGGCAGCCAGATACTGGGTGATTACCTGGCGATGGGGAATCGTCGCACCTTCGGGAAAGCGAGTTTGTTCAACGCCGTGCTCGGCCAAATCCGCGATGCAGGGATAGATCATATCCCGCGCCCGATCTCCGAGGAGAATCTCGAGCTGGCCTAAAAGTGACGCTCTGTTATCTGTCATGTTGTTCTGGAAGTATGCCGTCCCAGGAGATGCCAGGGCAACTGGAATGAATCCCTTCCAGCACAGTTTTCATCAACAGCCGCTCGTCACCAGATCACCAGATTACCGGTGATGGCCTATTGGCCTTGCATTCTGAAGAAGGCCGCGGAATCCGGCCCTTGCGGCACGGTGAAGCTAAAGGCTACCCCGGAAGTGACGGCATTGGTCGCCACGGAAAGCCAGTTCGGGGCGGCAAAACTGGTCGCTTTCCAGAGCACGACCTTGCCACTCCGGTCCGCGGTTCCGCGGATGGTGAGAGTTCCCAGGCCATCGTTGGCGATGCCCGTGATAACGGTTGCGGGCGGAACCGTTGCTTTGAGGTCTTGCGCGTAGTCGAATGTGGAACCGGGTATCGGCCCCAGGCCGAGAAGTTGCAGCGCCAGGTTGTTGGCTTCAGCATTCCGGATTGGCTGCATGCCGCCGTAGGTGGTCATCGGGTAAACGGAGGCCACCTGGCGCTTGCCGGCGTTCAAAGCATAGAGATCCGTGCCCGCAGGCACACCGGGTCCCCAGACGAAGAACGGAACAGAGTAGCGGTCGGCTCCCGTGGGAGGGTTGTCCTGGTTGCCGTGATCGGCCGTGAGGATGATGGCTGTATTGCCTATCATCGCGGGGACGTCCTGCTCGATCAGTTTAAAGATCTTGCCCACCATCGTATCCACGTTAACCACCTGACTTTTCCATGTGGCGCTGCCCCAGCCGGTTGTATGACCGTAGTAATCAGGCTCGTTGATGTGAATGAACGTGTAATGATTGGGACTGGCGGTTTTCTGCTTGGCGATGAAGGTATCGACGATAATACCGCCGAGGGTGGTGCTGATGAAGGGGTTGTCGATCTTGTCGCGCCCGTTGTTCACCCCGGTTGTGTCGAGGGCGCCGTTGACCGCGTTATAGGAGCCGCCGCCGGTATAGGAGCCGTAAGTGTCGAACAGCGAGAACTTGGTCTTGTTGGCGTACATTCCGGTCCGCAACCCATTATCGTGAGCCACGTCGAAGACACTGGCCACGTAAGCGCCCTTGTTGAGGTGAATCGTCGTGGTCGGATCGCCGTTGTTGGTCCAGTTGTGGCCGTTGGCACCGTCTCTCGGCCGGGCAGTGACGATCGACGTGTGGTTGGGCAGGGTCTCCCAATTGTTGTTGTCGATGTGGGCGGTCAGCGTGCTCGCGCCCTCGTTCTTCAATCGCTTGAAGTTCGGAATCGGGTAAGTGTTACCCACCTGATTAAACAAGGTGTTCAGGTACGTCC
>JBBQYD010000640.1:0-2839 GCA_038209025.1 Verrucomicrobiota bacterium
CCTCTTCTCCGGCGCTTTACCCTCCGCCCGGTGCGCCGTGCGGTCGAGCACCCGCGGGCGGGCTACTTGATCTTCTTCCTTCCGGCTTTTGCGTAGAAGACCTTCCACAAAATGAGCCCGTGGGCCGGAGGCATGAGCGCGAGCATGTCCGACACGTGTTCCGCGGGAAACCGGCCCAGGCCAGCCTGGACGATCGTGCCCACGAGGCCGCGGCACATTCGGTAAAGAAACCCATCCCCTTCGATGATGAACGTCAGCAGCGGCCCGTGCCTGCGAATATCCAGCCGGGTCAGGGTGCGCACGGTCGTCTCGCGCGCATAACCGGAGTTGGCCGCAAACGACTGGAAATCGTGGGTGCCCAGCAGGGCGGCAGCGGCTTTGCGCAGGCCAATAAGATCAAGGCTTCGAGGCACATGCCAGGCGGTCCTTCGCAGCAGGGGATTCATGGCCGGATGATTCCACACCTGGTAGCGGTACTGCTTGCCGGCGGCGTCAAACCGCGCATGGAATCGCGCGGGCACGCGAGTCGCGTGGAGCACGCGGATGTCTTCCGGCAGCCAGGCGTTCAGCGCCAGGACCAGCCGGCGGGTATTCATGCGGCATTCCCCGCGGGCCACCTCAAAATGCGCCGCCATGCCCAGCGCATGGACGCCGGTATCCGTGCGGCTGGAACTATGCACCTGGGGTTTGCCCGGGAACAGCCTGGCCAGGGCGGCTTCCACCTTTTCCTGCACGCCGGTGCCAGTCTTCTGCACCTGCCAGCCCTGGTAGGCGGTGCCGTCGTAGCTGATGACCAACTTGAACTTCAGAGCATCCACAATTGTCGGGCGGTTGGTTACCGTCCGCCGCCGTCCAGATAGTTTTGCAGCAGCAGCGCCGCCGCCATTTTATCAACCTTCTGCTTGCGCTGGTCCCGGCGCACGTTGGCCTGGATCAACAGCCGGTTGGCCTGGGCGGAGGTCAGCCGTTCGTCCCAGGCTTTGATCGGCACGGTGACCGCCCCCCGCAGCGCGGCGATGAAATCCTGCGCCTTATGCGCGGCGGGACCGTAGCTGCCGTCCATGTTGCGGGGCATGCCGACCAGGATAAGCTCCACTTCCTTTTCGCGGAGCAGTGCCTTCAGGCGGGCCAGGAATTCGGCGAATGGCTCCGCCGCCACAAACTCCAGTGGTTGCGCGATGAGTTTCAGCTCGTCGCTGATCGCGATGCCGATGCGTTTGGTTCCGTGGTCCAGGCCGAGAATGCGCATGAGTCAATGAAAGGTTAAAGTGTCTTCAGCACCATGGCCGCCGAGCGAACCGTCTGCTCGATGTCCTCGGCTGAGTGGGCGGTGGAAAGGAATCCGGCTTCGAATTGAGAGGGCGCGAGGTAAACCCCCTCGGCGAGCATGCCGTGGAAGTACTTCTTGAACCGTTCGCGATCGCTCTTCATCGCCTCGGCCAGGTTATGCACCGGTTCCGCGGTGAAGTAACCGCAGAACATGGAGCCGCAGCGGTTGAAGCGCATGGGAATGCCGGCGGTCCGGGCCGCGTCTTCCATCCCGGCCTGGAGAGCCGCTCCCCGCTCCTCCAGTGCGGCATAGGCGCCGGTCGCCTCCAGTGCGTGCAAAGCGGCAATCCCGGCGGCCATGGCCACCGGATTCCCGCTCAACGTGCCAGCCTGATAAACGGGGCCCAGCGGCGCCAGATAATCCATAATCTCCGCCCGGCCGCCAAACGCGCCGACCGGCAACCCGCCCCCAATCACCTTGCCAAAGCAGCTCAAGTCAGGCCGAATCCCAAAGCGCTCCTGCGCGCCCCCGGGAGCCAGCCGGAAGCCGGTCATGACTTCGTCGAAAATAAGCAGCGCTCCATGCTGCCGCGTGGCCTCCCGCAACCCTTCCAGGTAGCCGGGTTTTGGCAGGTAAAGCCCGGCGTTGCCGGGCACCGGTTCAACGATGATCCCGGCTATCTGGCCGGGATTGGCGGCAAACGCGGCATTCACCGCGTCAAGGTCATTAAAGGGCAGCACAATCGTATGCTGGGTGAATGCGGCGGGCACGCCGGCGCTATCGGGATGCCCAAAAGTCAGAGCCCCCGAACCGGCCCGCACCAGGAGCGAATCAGCATGCCCATGGTAGCAACCGTCAAACTTGATGATTTTGTCGCGCTGGGTAAAGCCGCGGGCCAGGCGGATGGCTGACATGGTGGCTTCCGTGCCGGAGTTGCACATGCGTACTTTTTGCACGCTCGGCACCCGGCTGCAGATAAGTTTGGCCATGGTGACTTCCGCGGGGTTGGGAATGCCAAAACTCGTCCCGTGCTCCGCCGCCGCTTGCACCGCCTTGATGATGGCCGGATAGGCATGGCCCAGTATCGCCGGACCCCAGGTGCCCACGTAATCGATATACCGGTTCTCGTCCACGTCCCACACGTATGCCCCGCGGGCTTTATGCACGAAAAACGGGTGGCCGCCCACCGCCCGGAAGGCGCGAACGGGAGAGTTCACCCCGCCAGGCATGAGATTCAGGGCTTCGGCAAACAGCGCATCCGATTTTTGGCGCGAAATCATGGGGAAAGTCTGCCGTTCAATCGCGGGCCTGTCGAGCACGGGATGCAGCGCCGCTTCCGCCAGCCAGCGCCGTCCGTTGGCCCGGTCGGTGGGGTGTTGGTTTATCTCCAAGGAGGGAAAAATGCGCGATGGGCGGGACGGGACAGCTCCGGCAACCAGGGCCAGCCCGCATATTTCATGCTCCGATTGAAACCTCAACAGTCCGCCGCGTGCGGGCACTCTCAGGTGGGGCGCTCTCAGGTGGGGCGCTCTCGCCGAGAGCGCCTTGCCCGGCGGGTTCGGCGAACCC
>JBBQYD010000641.1:0-2836 GCA_038209025.1 Verrucomicrobiota bacterium
CCTTGCGATCATAGAAGATGCCGTTGCGTCCGATCATCAGGTTATCGTCATCACCCTGAGAAAACACCGCCACAATATTAAGCTTCTCGCCAGAACCCTTGCGCGTGCAATCGCAGTATGCAAGGTAGGCGCCCGCCAACCCCGCCATCGTGGCATGCTTGGGCGCGTCTTCCACGGGCAGCGTCAGTTCGCAACTGCGCTGGTCAAGGTACAGCGTGCCCGCTTGGAATATTGCGGGATCCGCACCATCGTAGAAATCCTTGAAGCTCACGAAATTGACGCAAAGCAGGTGCAAATCCCGCACGAATCGCGCCAGCTTTTCGACGGTGGCAATCGCGCTCACGTTCGCCTCCTCCGCTTTATCCTTCGCGATCAATGCATTAAGGGTCTCCCGGGATTTTCCGCCCAGGATGGCGCGAATCCGCGCCATGCCGATTTTCTCGATACAGACGCCTGCCTTGCCCCCTGCCCAGGCCTCATACGGGGCAAGCCGGGCTTGCAGCGCCGCCCAATCCGCTTCACTTAGCACGGTTCTTTCCCCCAGCAAAGGAGTGACAGCCGCTTGTGCCAGGGTGGCAATCGCTGCCGCCCAGGCTGGGTTGATCCCTTCCGTGAGTGGCAACGCCCGCCCCGCCTCAATGCGGGCGAGCGGAAAGCCGGCAATCTCAGCCGACGTGATGGTAAGGTCTTTGGCAGCCAGACCAAGGTACTCCTTTTCCTCGCGGTTCAAGGCTTGCAGCGCGCGGGCGTCGAACGCTGCCAGCCGGCCACGGGCAAAAAAGTCGTCCGCCTTGGCCTTCACAGCCTTTACGGCGGCCGCAGCGGCAGCCGTTCCCTCCCCAGCGGGGAGCAGCGACTGGTCCGTTTCCGCCTGCTTCCACCAGTCGGAAATCGCGGCGGCTTCAGTGTAAAACAAGTCCACCTTGGCTTGGCCCACACCCGGCTTGCCGCTGCGGTCAGTCTCCCCTCCCAGGCAAGCAATGATGTCGCGCACCACCGCCCGGGTCTCCTCGTCCGACGCCGACGCCTCCACAATGATGCCGTCCCCGTTGAAAGCGGTCTGTGCCAGTATTTTCACGGTATCGGCCGTGTCCTCAACACTGATCGCATTGGCGTCCGCCTTGCCCAGGTTAGCGAGGATTTGCCGGGCGCTGACCAACGCCTGTCTGCCTTCGGGCACCGCCTCGTTGATCGAGGCCAACGGCAGCGGAGAAAGCCGATTCACCATGTCATCCGGATTCTTCAGCAGGCCGCCGGCCCATTTGACCGCCGCAATCAACTCCGGCGCGCGAATCCTTCCGTCCTTGTCGGTATCAATCAAGGCAAGTGTGCGGGAGTCAAACTGCAGACCCGTGGTGGGACTGGCCAGCGCCACCCACAACTTCTGGTCCAGCTTATCCAGGTTCATCAGGTCCGCCCCGGTTTCTAGTTTAACCTGATCGAAACCACCCGCACGGAAGAATTTCCATGTTTTGTTGTTCATAGATCGATTTTAAGATTTCCTTCGAGTTCGAGATCCAATCTAGCAATGCTGCCGCAGGAAAGCAAATCCGCTGCGCCGTCGGGCCGGGGCAGCTTTGTCGATCGGCTTCTTTTCGCACCGGGGGCTACTCGACCGCACCAAACCATGGGCGAACCCCTTTAGCGAGGCCCACGCCCAGTCCTTCCCGCGACCATCGGGTGTGTCATGCCGCATTCTCTCACCCAGTGCCATTTCTGTTCCTTCGTATTTCACACTCCGCTCGCAAGGATATGTCCGAGCTATCAACCGCGATCAAATCAGCATGGGACTTGGCAGGGAATAGCTGGTCCTTAAAGGTGGAGGTTTCCTCCAGAACGTGATTTCCTCCAAAGAAAGCAAACCAAAGCATTTCCACCGCTCCCCCGTAATCGATTGGGTATGGGCCATGGAAAATCCGTCCAGGACCTTTGTCTTCCGTCACTGGCATCACTTTAGGTCTCGATCCCGGCACCGTTTCCATAATTTGGGGACTATAAACAACATTGTAAATCAATCATCGTCCGCGCATACATTAGCCAGAGTGGGAACGATTGCGCAGATGACTCCAGAGGCCCGCCACCGCGGCAAGGGCAGAAAGGATCAGGATCGCCAACACTATAAGCCTCTTCCTGCTGGAAATTGCGCTGGGCGGGCGCGTAGAACCCGATTTATGCACGAAGAAAGTCTTCTGGAGTTCAGGGTCATCCAGGCGTTTCCATTTGTGGCCGCTTACCCGGTACTGGAGCTGCTCCACGAGCTGATTCGCGTTGGTGGAGAAGAAGCGATAGTCACTAACCGAAACTGTGCCAGGAGGGTCGGGCGGACTGGACACCTCGGCCGGAGTAATCCACTGAACGTCCGTTGCTGAAATGGCAAAAATCTGTGCCGGGTGAGCATTCTTTTGGTTCACGCCAATTCCCGGCCACATCACTTCGAGCTTGGCCGCGGAGGGAATACTTAGGCCGTTCAGATTCGTGTGTGAAAGCACCTTGTATTCAGCACCGATTTTCCCTGCCCAAGCCGCCGTCACCTTTCCTCTCTGTCCCCGCTGCCAAGCAGGAAGGCTTTCGTCTCGCGACACCAGCAGGTGGCCACTCTCCAAAAGTGATGGTTGCAGCGTTGTGCGGAAAACGGCGGAGATGAGCCATGATGCGGGGCTTGAGTCATGTGCCAGCGAATTCTCGAAATGATAGGCCAGCGGGTCCCACTTAGGACCCGTGCAAGAATTAATTCCGGTTTAGCCTCGGGAAGAGCGTGTAGTTCCAGGTGGGCAGAGTCGGGTGCTTGAGCAGGTCCAGTTGGGCCATTTGGATATTCGAGACTTTGATCTTGGTG
>JBBQYD010000642.1:0-2803 GCA_038209025.1 Verrucomicrobiota bacterium
AACGCCAAGGGCGGTCAGGGAACGCTGGCGCAGCAGGCCAGACATGCCTGATTTTAACTTTTGCACAATGGCTGTGACAGGCTGCCACAGGGCGAGTCTGCGCGAACCGAACAGGCCCGCGAGGAGCGCGACGCCGAGGGCGATCGAGGTCCAGCGCTGGACCCCCGCCAGCCAGAGGGTCTTGCCCAGCGCGCCAAACACGAGTCCCAGGAGACAGTAGGAAATAATCCTGCCGGCGTTGTAAGCTAGCCGGCCCGCAAAGAAAACGAATCCAGACCGATCCGTGCCCGGTAGAGCCAACGCCCGCGGGCCGCACATCCCCGCGCAGTGCAACCCGCCAACTAAACCGAGGAGTAGTGCTGTCCAGATTTCCATGGTATCAACCGGGGAGCCCGGGGTTGAGGCGGGGGCGGGATTTGGAATCGAGAATTGAGGATTTGTTATTGGTTATTGGCGGAAGCGGCGGGCCCTGTCCCACAGAAACCGTGGCGGCGCGCGGCAAGGGGGGGAGCCGATTAGGATTAAGAGTGGAGGAGAGGGTTTCCAGGATGACTTTTTCTTCCGCCCAATATTCCTGGCCGGCATTGGACCAGGACACTCGAACCCGCCACAAACCGGGACTCAACTTGCTGGCGTCGATGGTTTGATTGGCGCCTTGGCTGGGATTGAGCTTGATAACCAGGTCCTGCAGGCGGGAGGAGGGACGATAAAGATCAATGTGGCCGGCGGCGGACGGCCCGAAGGCCTCGGCGGGCATCCCCACCTGAATGACCTTCGTGGCTCGATCATAACGGAGGCTGAGGCGACCTTTCAGCTCCCGGGCTCGGGCCATTTTCTCCAGGTGGCCCTGGTACCGGATTTCCTGCTCGTAATAATCCGGAGCCACCAACTCCTCCGGGTGCATCGTGCAGAATACCACAAAGCCCGCGATGCTGAGGATGGCGAGGGTGAAAAAGGCGATCAGCGCAATCGGCCAGGGGTTCCAGCGGGAGGGTGAGGCGACACTGCTCATGATGGCTTAACCTATTTTCGCGGGCCGACGAACACGGTTTTGATGGTGTCTATGCGTTTGCCGCTGGAGTAGAGGCCCACCCGGATGCCGGTGCCGCCGGTTTGAAGCTGTTCCGGAGCCATTTCGACCAGCACCGAGGCCTCCGTCTGCATCTCGGCGGGCAGGTTGAGTTGTCCCCCCATGATGAACAAGTTGCCCGGCAGGTTTTCCAGTTTGAGTTCCACCGGGATTTGGTGGTGGGTTTTATTGGTCAGTTTCAACAGATACAAATTGCTGATTTTGCCTTCCGCGTTTTGTTGAAACAGGGCTCCCGGCGCTCGCAGGAGGGTCGCGTCGATATCTTTCCGGGTGGCGAGCAGGAGCAGGAGTCCCAAGCCCAGCAGCAAGAGGATCGCGCAATAGCCAATGATCCGCGGGGTGACCTTCAGCTTTTCACCTGTCTCAATGCCGTTGAGGGAGGCATAGCGGATCAGTCCGCGGGGACGGTGGATTTTGTCCATCACTTCATCGCACGCGTCGATGCAGGCGGTGCAACTCACGCATTCCATTTGCGTGCCATTGCGAATATCAATGCCGGTTGGGCAAACCGTCACGCAGCGAAAGCAATCCACGCAATCCCCGCCTCCGCGCGCGGTTCGCTGTGGGACGGATTCGCTCCGGGTCAGGCGCCCGCGCTGCTCGCCCCGCTTGTAATCGTAGGCGACGACGATGCTGTTTTCGTCGAGCAACGTGGATTGCAGCCGTCCGTAGGGGCAAATAAAAGTGCAGGCTTGCTCGCGAAAGCGCGCGAAAATGCCATAGAACACCAACGTGAAAAGCAGCATGAAGGTGAGACCCGCAACGTGGTTCCGGGGGTCGTCGGTCACAATCTGTTTCAAGGCGTCCAAGCCGGTGATGTAAGCGAGCAGCGTGTTGCCGATGAGGAAGGAAAGCCCGAAGAACACGGTGTGTTTGGCCAGCTTCCTGGCAAGTTTGGCGCCGGTCCAGGGCGCGCGATCAAGCGCTTTCTGGTCCGCCGCGCCGCCTTCGATGAGGTATTCGATTTTGCGGAATACCATTTCCATGAGCACAGTCTGCGGGCAGGTCCACCCGCACCATAACCGCCCGAAAGCCGCGGTGAATACGGCAATGCCCATGAGAAAAAGCAGGAAGCCCAGCGCGAACACCAGGTTGTCCTGCGGCCAAAAGATGACGCCCAGGATTGAGAACTTCCGCTCGACCACATTGAGCATCAGGAGCGGGTTGCCGTTGAGCTTGATGAACGGCCCGCCAAACATGACCGCCAGCAGCACCCAGGTGAGCCAGGTGCGCCAGCGATAATACCGCCCGCGCGGCTGGGCCGGGTAGAGCCATTTGCGGTGGCCTTCCTGGTCGGCGGTGGAGAGGTGATCGCGGAAGTCTCCCCAGTCCACACCGCGGATGCCGCCCCCGCCGGGCGGTGTTTTTGGCTTTGTCTGCTGGTCTGACACGGCTTATTCGAATTGGCTCGGTCCCGTCGGGGCCTTGACCTCGTTTTCCGGTGGTTTCGGGTTTTGGGGCTTTGTGCCGCGCAAGGTGTAGATATAACTACCCACCGCGTGAATGGTGCCTGGTTTCAACACGCCCTTCCAGGTGACCATGCCTTTGGCCGGCACGCCGTTCCAAATCGTGCTCAGGTTATCAACGAAATTGGATCCGTGAATCCAATACGTATCGGTCAGGTTGGGGCCGACCAGGCCACCGCCATCCGCCCGATGGCAGGGCGCGCACAGAGTCTCGAATTTCTGCTTTCCCTCGGCCAGCACGGCTGGG
>JBBQYD010000643.1:0-2791 GCA_038209025.1 Verrucomicrobiota bacterium
CCCACCAGGCGGTCAAACCCGCTGGCGAAGCTCTCGACCGATTCGGACGGCAGCCCGGCGATCAGGTCGGCGTGGATGTGAACCCCGGTCTTTTGGCGGAGGAAAATCAAATTCTCTTCGAGCGTTTCGTAGTCCTGCCGGCGCTGAATCAACTGCGCCGCCGCGGGATTGAATGTCTGGATGCCGACTTCGAACTGCAACGCACCGGCGGGAAAGCGCTTAATGATTTCCCGAAGTTGCCCAGGCAGGCGATCGGGAACAAGTTCGAAGTGAAAGAGCATCCCGGGTTGATGGCGTTGCAACAGGAATTCGAGGATGGCGCGGCTGGTATCGAGGTTGAGATTGAACGTGCGATCAACGAATTTGAGGTGCCGAGCGCCCCGGCGGAGCAAGGTGTCCAATTGCTCCAGGAACAGGGAAAGCGGAGCCTGGCGGACGGGTATATCCAGCGAAGAGAGGCAGAACTCGCAGGAGAATGGGCAGCCCCGGGAGGCTTCCACGTAGATGACTCGATGGGCAATATCTTCGGGGGTGTAGAAATCGTAGGGCAGGGCAAGCTGGCCAAACTCTGGCAGGGGCGCGCGAATAATTTTCGACTCTGGCTTGCGTCCGTCCAGCAGGTCCCGGCAGATCTCCGCGAACTTGAGATCGCCTTCACCGGTCACGACATAATTCGCCATTTGGCAGATGGCCTGCTCCTCGATTTCGTAGCTTACTTCGGGTCCGCCGAGGATGATCACCACGTGAGGTGCGAGGCGTTTTAGAACCGCGACGAGTTCGGTGGCTGGTCCTATGTTCCAGATGTAAACGCCAAGGCCCAGGATCAAAGGCTGGCGGGCTAGGAGAGCCTCCGCGATATCGACCGGGCGTTGGGCAATATCGAATTCAGCGATGCAGGCCCGGGACTGGAGCGTTTTAAGATTGGCGTAAAGGTATCTGAGCCCGAACGAAGCATGGATGTACTTCGCATTCAGAGTGGCCAGGACGATGTCCGACATGGTGAAGCACGCGTGGAACCGCGGTTACTTCAGACGGGAAAACACCACCTCGTAGGTCTGTTGCATCGCGGCCTGAAAGTAAGTTCCGAACAACTGATCACTTTCGGGCGAATAAGTGAGGCTGTAAGTGCATCCCGGGTAACCTTCGTCGCGCAATTCCACAAAAACCTTGGTTTCTTTACCCTCAGAAATGCCCAAGGCGCGGGAAACCTTGATGGGATTGGGATTGTTATACGTGGCGTCCATCTGGCCTCCCTTCTCGACGGACTTTATTTCGAGCAGGTAATCGCCATCGGTGCGCGCCCATTTACCCGTGAGCCTGGCGAACTGAGGCTGCCCAGCGGCGGCTGACAAGCTCTGATTTGTCGAGGCAGGGGCGGCTGGTTCGGGTTTCTTTTGCTCGCACCCTGTCACCAGAGCGACGGCCAGTAGAACGGCGAAAAAGAACGGAACACGGATGTCTGCGCGCATGGTCAACAGCTTAGCTGCGGCGCAGCAGTGAAGCAATGCCCGATAAAGCGCGGTGGATGCGCCGGGCCCCAGATTGTGTCAAATCCGGAGCGCATCGGCGCTTGGGGGGGATCAGGCAATTCGTTGAGATTGAATCTTTGATAGCAGGAAGGTCACATCCTCTGGTTGAAGATCTCCGGGCGTCAAACTCAGGGCGTTGGCCGCGCCGGCCGCGGTTCCCCAGCGACAGGCTTCACCCAAGTCATCCCCTTTCGTCAAGCGGGCCACCAACGCCGCCGTGAAAGAATCGCCGGAACCAATGGGGTTTCGCACCTCGATAACCGGCGGTGTGATTCGCCAGAAAGTCGAGCCATCGAAGGCGAGCGCCGGTTGCGGGCCCGAGGTGACCACCAAACACTGGGCGCCTCTTTCGCGCAGTTCGCGCATGGCATCCATCACCTGGGCTTCACTGGCCAGCGGCCGGCCCACACTCGCAGACAGTTCGGGCCGGTTGGGTTTCACGAGTCCCGGTTGCGCCGGCAGGGCGTCCAGCAGGGCGGCGCCCTGCGCGTCCACCACGGTCAGCGCGCCCGCTTCGCGGGCAAGTTCTGTGCAATAGCGATAGAAGCCCGGCGGGGCGCCAGGCACCACGGTGCCGGACATGATCACGGCGCAACAGTTTGGGGTCAACTTCCGGATGGTTGCCAGCAGCAGGTCAAACGCTGCCGGTTCCACGGGTTGGCTCTCCTCGACCAACTCCGTGTGTTGTCGCTGATCGAGATCAATGACGGTCGTACACTCGCGGGTGGGCGGCGTGACCATGGTAAAATGTTCCTCAATGCCTCGGGCCCGGAATTCGGAACGAATCGCCTCGCCACGCGGGCCGCCCAGGAATCCGACCGCGACCGGGCGCTCACCCAGCGTTTTCAACACCTTCGCGACATTGACGGATTTGCCGGCAATGCCGTCGAGGGTCTGAACGGCTCGATTGACGGAGTTGATTTTCAGACTGCTAAAGACCATGACGCGTTGTGCGGCAGGCGTGGTTCCAATGCAGAGGATGTTTCTCAAACTGTTCATGAGGGAGTGGATGGGTCAACGCGGTTCATCACTGGCGCGCCAATCGGGCAGATGAGCCCCTTGCGGGTCCGTGAGCCGGGCGGAGAATTCCCAGCCCATTTGGTTCTGGGTTATTTTCAGCAATAATTCGTTCCAACCGGCGCGCAGGTTAACCGCGACGCGGTCTGAGCCGGGTTGGAGGGGGCGGGCGATGTTATTGGCATGAATGAGCGCGCCATTAACCCAGACTTTGACGCCGTCGTCGCTGCCCAGGAGCAGGAGCG
>JBBQYD010000644.1:0-2747 GCA_038209025.1 Verrucomicrobiota bacterium
GGTGCGTCTTTCCCGCAGAGCCGCCATGGCGGAGCGCGACCAGGAAATGGCGGAAAAAACCGGCGTCGCTCCGGAAGCCCGGCCAGAAGGTCAGGAAGGGACTGACGCGCAACCCAGCGCGGAAGGTGGCCCGTGTCCCGATCGGGAGTCTCGCGAACCCAGGGGTGACCGTGGAGATCGTGGCGGACGTGACCGCGGCCCGCGCCCTCCGCGCCGCTAAGACAAGCCCTGTAATCTTACAACCCCGGACTTATGGTTCGGGGTTTTTTTGTGGGCAGACGGCTGCCCGGGCTTGGCGGGCGGGGGTTCTTCGGGCCGGGCATCCACCGGCCGGGCCTTTATTTCCCCGTTTTCCTTCGCGTTCAGCTGCTGGGCTTGCGGGCCTGCTTTTCAGGTTTCGATTTGGCAGATGCGGGTTATCCTGCGGTGTGCTTTCTATCGGATCACAACTCGCCGAGCTGCCGTCTCTCAACCAGGTCACCGTTCCAGACCTGTGGCAACAGCAGGCGGTCGCGGCCTTGCGCGCGGGCAAGGATGTCGTGGTGCAGGCTCCCACGGGGTCCGGCAAAACCCTGGTCTTCGAACTTTGGTCGAACCAGGGAAAGAATCGTGGCCAGGCGATTTACACCGTTCCCACGCGTGCGCTGGCCAACGACAAACTGGCCGAGTGGCGCGCGCGGGGTTGGGACGTTGGCATTGCGACCGGCGACCTCGCGGAAAACCTCGGCGCGCCGGTTCTGGTTGCGACCCTGGAAGCTCAAAAGAGCCGGATCATTCAGGGCGATGGCCCGTCTTTACTGGTAATCGATGAGTACCAGATGCTGAGTGATGCGGATCGCGGGTTGAACTATGAACTGGCCCTGGCGCTGGCGCCCCCGCGGACCCAGCTCCTGCTGCTGAGCGGAAGCGTGGCCAACCCGCAGGATGTCGCCAAGTGGTTTCATAGGCTCGGACGCCAGGCGGAAGTCATCCGGCATGAACTGCGTCCGGTGCCGTTGGAAGAGGTCCATGCAAACACCCTCAGCTACCATGTGCCGAGTGAAATCCGCGGTTACTGGCCCCGTTTGGTGGCCAAAGCGCTGGCCGAAGACCTCGGGCCCATCCTCATTTTCGCCCCGCGCAGGCAAACCGCCGAAAGCATGGCGGCCGAGTTGGCCCGTCAGCTTCCGATACCCAATCCACTCCAGCTCAGCGTCGGGCAAAAGCTCGTCGCTGGCGAGCACCTGGCCAAGTTGCTCAAGGCCCGGGTTACCTACCACCATAGCGGCTTGAGTTACGGCGCCCGGGCGGGTGTCATTGAGCCCCTTGCCAAAGCCGGCCAACTGCGGGTGGTGGTGGCCACCATGGGGCTGGCGGCTGGGATCAATTTCTCGCTGCGCAGCGTGGCGCTCGCCGCGGAGTCCTACCGCCGGGAGGAGGCCGAACAGATGCTGCGGGCGGACGAGATCATGCAAATGTTCGGCCGCGCCGGCCGGCGCGGGCTGGACGAAACGGGTTATGTGCTGATCAGCGCCAATGAACTCCGGTTGCTCGACGCGCATCCTTGTCACTTGTCCCGCAACGGCGCGGTGGATTGGTCGGCATTGCTTGGGATCATGTCGCTCGCTGCCCGGCAGGGCAAACACGCGTTTGCGGCCGCCGTGCGCACCCAGGAGCGGCTCTTCACCACCAAGCCGATTGTGCTCGGGGTGGAGGAGTCGCTCCGGAACCCTGTGGTTCCTTGTCATTTGCACACCGACCCTGAGCGCGCCCGCCATGTGCGAAAGCTTGTCCGCGAGATTCAAAACAGCCAGGGAGAATGGGAAACCGCGCGCGAAACGCACCGCCGCCCCGCCGGTGAGGTGGTGACCCCGATGCCCGCCAAAGATCCCACCGCCCCAGTCCGGCTGATCCCCGTTTTACAGGTGCCGCTGGCCGTCGAAAAGGTCGGTACCGGCACCTTGTGCGTGGTATCCGAGATGGAAGGGAAGCCCGTTTACGGGCGGGCGACTACCGTGGGGGACGTGTTATCCGGGGATCGCGTGTTGCTGGCCAAGTGGGTCCGGCGTCTGCTCAACTGGAACAACCGGCAGGTGGCCGCGTCCGAGTGGCGGGAGAGAGTCATTCCGGCCCTCGAAAAACGTCTGGCTGAATTGAAGACCGCCGTGGTGAGGTTCGTGCAGGAGGGCCATCGCATTCTCGCGCATGTCAGCATCGCGGAACTCCAGCTTCGAGCTTATGTGGACCGTCACAATACAGCCATCTGGCAGCCGGTTGAACGTGAAGTGCTGCCCGCCGATTGTGCCAGTTGCGCCCTGGTTCCCGTCTGCCTCCAACTGCCCACCAGCACCGGCGTGGCTTTGCTGTGGCGCCGGCTCGGATTGGTGGATGACGCGGGCGTGCCCACCCGCCGAGGGCAGGTGGTAAGCTTCTTTTCGCAAGGCGATGGCCTGGCCATTGCCGCCGCCCTGGAACATCAGGATTATCCACTTGAAGAGTTGATTTATGATCTCGCCAACCTGGACGGCGGGTTTCGGTTCTGCGGAGATGACAACCGCTGGGGCGGCCGGTTGGCGGATGTGTGCCATGACCTGTTTGGCCTGCAAAGCATCCCGGGCTACCTGGAGAACGGGGTGCCGACCAAGTACGGCGCCGGGGCGGAAACCGTCGTCGCAGCCGTCCACAAAATTCCGGCATCCAAGAGCGCCTGGGTCACCGACTTGCTGGGGCCGGGTGACATCGACCGGGTGATCATTGAATGGCGCAGC
>JBBQYD010000645.1:0-2747 GCA_038209025.1 Verrucomicrobiota bacterium
ACCACACCCCGGTGTTGGTAAGAATGCGCCCGCCTGGACCGCGGGTGACTTGCCGGACGGTCCCGAATTCCTGCGGCGGTGAGGGGGTCTTCATAGGCGAATGGCGGCAGCCGATTTGAACGGCGAGGGAGAGAAACAGCACCAGGCTGGTGGCAAGGCTGCGCTTCACAGGTCCCCGCCCGGCCTGCCGGGGATCAAGAGCATGCTGCCGGTCCAATTGCCCTGCGGGATCGTGAGTTCATCCCCTGTTTTCAGGTCGCGAGTGAACACGGCCATGCGGGTTTGGCCGCCATCCGTATAGGCGAACTCCTCGCCGGTGGCGGTCCAACCTTCCAGGGTCGTCGCGGTTTTTTGAGTCGCGGCCAGATGCAGCCGCGTGTCCTGCTTCGCTTTCACGGCCAACTGCGCTCGTTCACCGCCTGATAAGCGGGTAAACCGCCATCCCCGATACTTATCCGGCACCTCGCGCCAGACATAGTTGCGATTGGCAAACGCGGTGGCACCCGAGTCAAAAGCCGCGAGTTCAAAACCGGTCCCGGTCAACACCAGGCTGCCCGCTTCTATTCGAACCGCTGCCGTCGGCCTGCTGACGGGCACGGAGTCTTTCATCGTAAGCTCGCGAAAATTCCGGATGCGATTAAAAGTCAGGTAGTTGGCGTCATGATTATTGTGAGCCCCCCCCTCGCCGTCATCAAACGCGACGCGAACCACCGCCACCATGTCGTCCCCCTCGAACTGCCAATCAGGATACTGAAACCCATGTCTGGCGGTATCCGGATGGTGCCACAGCAGGCAGCGGGTCTCCCACTTCCGCAAATCGGGCGAATGCATCAACGCGAGGGTGTTGCGCACGCTGCCCGGCACTCCAGCCGTTTTGAACTGTTCCAGAACCGGGGTGGCGAGCGCCCAGTAAGTCTTGGTCCGCAAGTCACGCCGAATGCTGAACTTCTTGCCTCCACCCGGGAATTCAATAAACCCGGCCACCGGATCAAAGCTCGCGGTTTTGCCATCCGCACTGATGGTCACAATGGCGGCGCGCTCAGGGTAATCGGGCGTCTGAACCCGCAGGACGTTGACCACCTGGCCATCCGGCGCAACTACCGCGTTACCCTCCAGCCAGGCCTGGAATTTGCCATTCAGCCATTCGGGAGTTCGCGGCAGGAAATTGCTGAAGGTCCAATTCGCCGCGTTCAACAAGTCCGCCTCCACCGGTATGGACAGCATGCCGGCACTATACCGTTTGCCCCATTCCGTGCCGCCCATCGCGTCTTCGAAAGCCCGCCAAAGCCGCCCGTTATGTTCCACAAGTGGCATGGGAGCGGTGTGATACTGGCCGGCGGGAGTGAGCAAACCGGTGCTGGTGTCACGAGGCTCGCTCCAGGTTTGGCCGTTGTCAGTCGAGCGGCGGATGACGATGCGCCCATGGTGTTTATCGGTGCCCATCAGGTAAACATTGCCGCGATGCACGAATAGCGTGTGCCAAAAAAGGCATTTTAGCGCGGCGGTCCTGGCCCAGGATACACCGCGATCTGAGGACCGGAACACTTGCACGGTCGGGCATTGGTGTTCGGCGCTTTTCGGCCCGAAGTAATCGTGGGAGGCCAGGTAATCGCCATTCGCAAGCAATGCCAGACTGGGGGAACCAATATACAACCCGCTCGATGCGGGGCTATGGTGGATAACTACCCCCGGGACTTTGGGAGACTGAGCCTGCGCCGCGTCATTGCCGCAGCAAAGCAGCCACAGGAAGATCAAAAAACAGAGCCGTTTCCCCGCCGGTGTCGTTAATCTGTTCAGCATTTGTTTTCGATGTTAGTCCGCCCCCAAGGACATGACAACCCAGACCTCCAGACAGTGGCGGCATTTTCACCATTCCGCAGGGCATAGTTGACCACGTTCCCATGCGGGTATTCCCGCACCCGAGTGGTTAAGTTCCCATGCGCCGGCCGAGGGATGGCTGGCCCAATTATCGGCCTGCCGCCTCCAGGCTCCAACTTGAGACCCAGCGCAACTCCGGTTTACCAACTGCATCAAACATGAGCGGCAGACAGATATAACGCGAATCCTCCAGGTTGCGCGGGGTCCAACGGTCGGCCATGAAGAGAAAAGCTTCATAATTGCCGGGGATAGGCAATACGCAGGTGCTTTGAGAGCTGTAACTAGTGTGGGCCTCCTGCCCCAGCCACGGATTGCCCAACTCCTTCCATGGTCCCCAAACAGATTCAGCCACCGCCGACCGCGCCGCATTGGGCGCCCATCCCGTGCAGCCGGACATGATCGCGTAATACTTTCCCCCACGCTTGAATATCGCGGGAGCCTCCATCCAGCGCTCCGGGAAAATCCGCCGGAACTTCCCGGCCGGTTTCAGGTAATCAGCGGTCAGCAACGACACATGCATCGTGGCGTTTTCTTCGGAAGCGTAAAAGTGGTAGGCTTTGCCGTCGTCGTCCTCAAAGAGTGTCATATCCCGCGCCATTTGCCCGCCCAGGAAATCCCGGGCCAGGTAATTCTTCTCGCCGGGTCTTTTTTCCAGATCGGTGACTCCCTCCGGCCAGATCCCGGCATTCGGGCGAATACTCCCCAGGTAATTGAATGGTCCGGCGGGCTGATCGCTCACCGCCACTCCCGAACGCGCCGCTCGATAATCCGGACTGTCAATGTGCATCCACATGACAAACTTGCGGGTGGACCGATTAAAAATGACTTTGGGGCGCTCCAGAACCTTCCGGGGATGCAGGTCGCTCTCG
>JBBQYD010000646.1:0-2737 GCA_038209025.1 Verrucomicrobiota bacterium
CTACGAGAACCCGATGTTGAAGGCGATCACCGGGTTTCCGATGGCCATGGAAGGCAAGACTGCGGCGTGCGCTCATTTTAGTCCCCTCGGCAACATCGCGGCCGCCAGTTGCGATACCTGGAGCAACGAATCCGTCCAGAACATCAAACTTCTCGGGGGCATGGCTCCGACCTGCTACATGGAACAGCTCATCTACGATTGCCGGCTCATGAACCAGGCCCTGGCGGACGGGAGGGATGCCGCGCTGCTTTATCGCAAATGGATGGTGGGTTCGGACGCCGCCCTGGACCCGCAGGCGTACATCCTTTCCCCGGCCAGCGCCGTGACCATCGCCCAAGCCATCGTGCGGGCCCCGAATGCGTATGCCGCCGGCCAGGCGGCCGCGTTGACCACCTTGCGTCTGATTCGCGAGGCCCACTCGGAGGGGCTTTTGAAAATTCACCCGCGCGAGCTTCCCTGGTTGAATCGGATCCAGACGGCGGTCGAGGAACTCCCGTCCAGCGAGAGTGAATTCATCGATCAGATGATGGGAACGGTGGACACGACCAAGTTCGTGGCCGCCGATTACGGTCTGTGAAATCCAGGCGCCGGGAGCGCCAAGGCCCAAGTCCGCCGCGAATGAATCCATGACCAGATGCCGGGGGCGAAGGCCGTTCGGAATGGGGCTGGAACCTGGCGAGGTGGAACCGCGGGGTGGCCAACTTCCTGGTTTACATGCACAGCCAAAACACGACAATCACCGCCTATGACGACAACCCGGATTGCTTCCCTCATCGCCGCTGGACTTTTGGCGTCGCTGGCCGCCCTGCAAGCTCAGCTTGCCCCCGCCCCCGTGCCCGAAACGCCTGACGCCCAAGGCTGGGTCCAACTCTTTGACGGCAAAACTTTGAGTGGCTGGACGATGCCCGACGCCGGGGATTGGCAGATAAAGGACGGCGTTCTGACCGGCCGCGGCAAGACCAGCCACCTGTTCAGCCCCAATACCTACACCAACCTGGAATTTAAAGCGGAAGTGAAACTCAATCATTCGGGCAATAGCGGCATGTATCTCCGCGCCAAGTACGGCAAGGGCTGGCCCAAAGGGTATGAAACCCAGGTCGAGAACACCAGTCCGGACCCGCAACGGACGGGCAGCCTTTACGGCATCAAGAAGAACCTCAAACAACTGGTCGAAGACGACACCTGGTGGACCCAGCACATCATCGCCATCGGTGATCGCATCATTATCAAGATCAACCATCAGATCGTGGTGGACTGTGAGGACACCAGGCACGCGGCCGGTTACCTGGCGCTGCAACAGCATGATCCCGGCAGCGTGGTAGCGTACCGCAACGTCATGGTCAAACGGCTGCCGGCAGATGCCGGGGCGGCCCTGGCCGAAGCCCGGAAGGATATGCCCGACATCGGCGCCGAACCGCTGGTGAAGTGAGCTGGTGAGGGCGGATCGCCGGGCGGGCCGTCCCGCTGGCGGCGGTTGGCGTCGGACCACCCGGCTGAGACGTACCGCCGGCCGCGGTGGCGGCTGGGTGGAGGATCCCGGGCGCGAAGCCCGGGGCAGGGAGTTGCTGGGGTTCCAGAGCGGGTCGGATGCCTTCGCCGGGGCGAACGGAGCCGAAAGAGGCCGGTTCGGCGTGGAGGGCCCGGACCGAGCCAATAGACGAAATTTCTTTCAGTTCTTGATTTTCACTTCCCTGCCACCCCATCGTTGGCTAATGAAAACGCTGCCACCCCCGTCCCGGTTCGCGCCCGCGAGCTTCAACATCAGCCGTCGCCGCTTTCTTCACACCACCGCGGCCTCGATCGCGTTCTCCGTGCTTGGCGCCAATGCGCTCGACGTCCTGAACCAGAAACCCAAACGTGCGGGACTCATCGGCACCGGCTGGTACGGCAAGAGCGATTTGTGGCGCTTGATCCAGGTCGCACCGGTCGAGGTGGTTTCCCTGTGCGATCCTGACCAGCGGATGCTGGCCGGCGCGGTGGAAATCGCCAGCCAGCGGCAGAAATCGCGCAAGGCGCCGCGTGCCTACTCCGATTACCGGGAAATGCTCAAGGAAAAGGACCTCGATCTCGTGCTCATCGGCAGCCCGGACCACTGGCACGCCTTGCAGATGATTGCCGCGGTCGAAGCCGGGGCCGACGTTTATGTGCAAAAGCCCATCAGCCTGGATGTGATGGAAGGCGAGGCCATGGTGGCGGCGGCGCGCAAGCACGGCCGCGTCGTGCAGGTCGGCACCCAGCGCAAAAGCACCCCGCATTTGATTGAGGCGAAAAAGCAGGTCATTGAGGCGGGCCTGCTCGGGAAGATCGGCCACGTGGACCTGTGCTGCTACTTTCACATGCGCGCCAACGGCAACCCGCCCGTGGAGCCAGTGCCCGATTTCCTGGACTATGAAATGTGGACAGGCCCCGCGCCGTTGCGCCCATACGACGGCCTGCCGCACAAGCGCTGGTGGCGGACGTTCACGGAATATGGCAACGGCATCGTGGGCGACATGTGCGTTCACATGTTCGACACCGCGCGCTGGATGCTCAACCTCGGCTGGCCCAAACGCATCACCTCGGCCGGCGGCATCTACGTGCAGAAGGAGGGAAAGTCAAATATCAGCGACACGCAGACCGCCACCTTCGAATACGACAACTTCAACTGCGTGTGGCAACACCGCACGTGGGGCACGCCGCCCGACCCGGATTATCCATGGGCGCTCTTCATCTACGGTGAAAAAGGCACGCTCAAGGC
>JBBQYD010000647.1:0-2727 GCA_038209025.1 Verrucomicrobiota bacterium
ATCCCCGGACGATTTGGGGAGGTCAGGGCAGTGGCGCGCCGGTGGTGAATACTCCGGAAATCACCTTGGTGCTGGTGTTAGCCGTTGGGTTTACGTTCCAATGCAGGGGGCCTTCGGCCGTCACCCGGATATTTCCATTCGTGTCGGTCAGGAATCTGCGGGTGACAAACGCCGCACCCATGGAATGGGAGTTCCACGAGGTGTAGGTGGAGTTGTCGAGCGTGTAAACGTAATCGACGCTGCGGATTTCGTTCTTCGCCGCGTTGGTGAGCGTGGAGCGCCCCAGGCTGGCATCGGCGCCAAACCACAGGCCAAATTCGAGTGCCAGGGTCTGGCCATTGGCCGAGTTGACGATCTCTATGGAGTCGCCTTTGGGGTCGGCGTTGAAGTGATAGACGATGGCGACGGTGCTCAGGTCGGTGATCCCGCCGGCCTGGGCGCGATCCTGGAGCAAGGTCAGCTCCGTTATGGGGGTGGCGATGATGTTCCCCGGTCCATTGGTTTGATAGCAGGTGCCCCGGAAGGTGAAGCGCAGTTTGGAGGTAATCGTTTGGGCGGTGGCACTCAAAGCGGCCAGCGCAAGTAAAGCGACCACCAGAATCCGGAGAGTTCTTTGCATGATGAGCACAATAGGAGGCTCCGCGGGGTGGGCGTATGGGGTGGTTCACTTCCGTGAATCAAAACAAACCCCCAGGCCGCCGGTGGCCGGTCATGGGCAGTAATCAGCTTGCGGCGGGTTTTGGATTCCACTAGGCTCGTTTTGTCGCTTGACTGGCGCGACAAATCCGATGGCGGCAAAACAACTGAATTTTGACCCGGCCCCTGGCGTGCGGCTTTGCTGTCCGCGCGGTCAACGCGTTTCCCCGGCCGGTGTTCCCGCTGCCACAATCCCGTTCCGAGAACCCTAACCACCTGATTAACCCAAGAAAAAGATGAATGCCCAAATCCGCCTCCGCCTCTCCGTGATGATGTTTCTCGAGTATTTCATCTGGAGTTCCTGGTATGTAACCATGGGGCCCTACCTCGGCGGCACGCTCAACTTTACGCCCCAGCAGATCGGTTTTGCCTACAACTCAACGGCCATTGCGGCGATGTTGTCGCCGTTTTTCGTGGGGATGATCGCCGACCGTTTTTTCTCGACGGAGAAGATACTCGGGGTGCTGCATCTATTGGGCGGGGTACTGCTGTTCGCCGCGTCCAAAGCCACCACCTTCGCGGCTTTTTACCCGCTGCTGATCGCGCACACGCTCTGTTACATGCCGACGCTGGCGTTGACCAATTCCATTTCGTTCGCGCAGATGAAAGACCCGGGCAAGGAGTTCCCCGTGATTCGCGTGCTGGGGACGGTTAGCTGGATTGTGGCGGGATTGACGGTGGGCACCGTCTTTGGGGTCAAGGCGACCACCACCGCGCTGCCGTTCCAGATGGCCGCCGCCGTTTCCCTGTTGATGGGGCTTTACTGTTTTTCGCTGCCGCACACGCCGCCCAAGAGCACTGGGGCCGTTACGGCCCGGGATATCCTGGGGCTGGACGCCCTGCAACTGATGAAGGAGAAGTCCTTCGCCATTTTTGTGGCGGCGGCCTTCCTGATCTGCATCCCGCTTACGTTCTACTTCAGCTTCACCCCCACGTTCCTGGGCGACTGCAACGTGTCCAACATTCCGGGCAAAATGACCATGGGGCAAATGTCTGAAATCTTTTTCATGCTGGTGATGCCGTTGTTCTTTGCGCGGCTGGGGGTCAAGTGGATGCTGATCACCGCGATGGTTTGCTGGGCGGGCCGTTATTTGCTGTTCGTGCAGGGGTACACCGCGGGCACCGTCTGGCCGCTCTACCTGGGACTTATCCTGCATGGCATCTGCTACGATTTCTTCTTTGTGACCGCTTACATCTACGTGGATAAAAAGGCGCCGGAGAACATCCGGGCCAAAGCCCAGGGCTTCATCGCCTTCATCATGCTGGGCGCGGGCATGTTCGTGGGCGCCACCCTTTCCGGGGTGGTGGTGGAGAAGTACAGTTTCCCGAAAATCGAACCCACCAGGTTCCAGGCGGTGCAGGATGTCTCGACCATCGCCGCGGGCAACGTGGTGCGTTGGGAACTCGATGGGAAATCCGCCTTCGGCAAGGTGACGAAGATCGAGGCGGACGCGGGCACGGCCTCGGTGGAAGTCTATAAGAAATCCGAGACTGGTTTCGCGGCCTCCAGCGAGACGGCGGTGCAGCCTTTGAAAGCGCTATCCAAACCGTTGCCGCTTTGGGAGAAGATCTGGCTGCTGCCGGCGATGGGCGCGCTGGGCATTCTGGCACTGTTTGCGGTGATGTTTCGGTACAAAGAAGACCCGGAAAAGCCGGCGGCGAAGCAGGCGTAACGGCTTAAGCTGAGGCTGCCTTTTCGGCGCCCGCCGGGGTGGGCGCCGGCGGGCGCGCGAAACGGCTGGCCGCCAGCCCCACCAGCAGAATCACCAGCGTGCCGACGACGGTAACCATGAAGTTGTGAAACGGGCTGCGCCAGGCAGCCCACTCCCCGGCGAGCCTGGGCGACACACTCATCCACAGGATCACGAGCACCCCCACGGCGACCCCGGTCAGCGCCGCGGGATTGGTGGCCCGGCGTGAAATCAGGCCCAGCAGGAACAGGCCCAGCATGCCGCCGCTGAAAATGCCGGCCATTTCCCACCAGACGTCCAACGCGCTCTTCACGCGGATCATGGCGAGGGCCACGAGCGT
>JBBQYD010000648.1:0-2725 GCA_038209025.1 Verrucomicrobiota bacterium
GCCTGCTCCAATTGGTCAACGGCGCCAAGCAGCAAGGGTGGGCCTTGCGCGTGGTGCATCCGATCACCCTCCTGGCCGAAGCCTACGGGGAGTGAGCGTGATCGGCGCTTCGGAACGCTGCTACGGGATCTGGCGCAGCCGGTAAAACCGCCGGGTGGCATTGGTTTCCGTCTCGACATGCTGGAACGTAGCTCCGGTGGTGACGAAATTGGTCAGCTCCGTCCAATGCACCAGGTTGGTGGTCGTTTCCAGGGCATAATGGCCCGGCAAGCAGCCAGCCTCCAGCCGCAATTGACCGTTGGGCAGCACGTTTAACCCGTCAAACCGGGGCGGGGTTGGCTGGACGACCACCAGCACCGCGCCGGTGCTCACCACGATCCCGGCGATGTTCGAAACCACCACTGAATAGGTGCCCGCATCGTTCATCTGAACATTGGTGCGCGAGCAGGTGCTCGCCGTGGCGCCATTCAAATTTGTGCCGTTGAATTGCCACTGGTAACCAAGCGTCAATGTCCCCGTGGTGGTGATGCTGAACCGGACATCGCTGCCAGGCCAGACGGACGCGCATTGGGGTTGGGTGGTGATCACCGGAGCAACGGCGGGCACTTCCACACGGACGTTGTCCACCAGCCCAAAGCTCAGGTTCGGATTATCCGAAATGGACACATACGCATCCCAGTAGCCGACAAAAACATTGCTGGCGGCAAAGGCGGCGTTGGTGATGGTTGCCAATCGAATTCCGTCGATAACCCAATCCACAGTTGCGCCGCGGCGGGCGATGATCACGTCATGCCAGCCAAACCCGACCGTGCCTGCGGCCGTGGTTCCGGTCTGCTGGGAGTAACTGCCTTGCTGGAAGCCGGGAGCCGGTGACCCCGCGGGGAATGCGGTGACATAATAGGTGTTGAGGTTGCCTTTGGCGGAGCTGTCCGTCCCGGCGGCGTAACAGCCTGCCGCCGGACTCTGCAGCGCCGCGCCGAGGTAGGCGCAGAAATCACCAGAAGTCGTGGAGGTATCCCCAGCCCCACCCTCGCCGTCGGCCGAAAACCAACAACCATCGGCGCTGCTGCCCGTCCCTGTCCATTGGACTCTATTGCCGGCGGTCCCAATGCCGCCGGTGAGGAACTCCGTCGAACCGGTCCCGCCGCCCGGCAGGGGTCCGTTCACGTTAATCCACATGTCGAAGCGTAACCGGTAATCCCCGCTGAAACCTTGATTCCTGGGCGAGAGGGAGAGCGCCGCCACGGCTCCACCCGTCAGGTTGGCTTCCATCCGCACGCCTCGCGTGGTTCCGCCCGCCGAATGTGGCGCGGCCGCGATTCCCATCGCGGAGTAGTCGTAGTTAAACGTGACCCGGGTATCGGTCGAACTCTTGTTGACCGTCCAATCGGCCAGCGTGTTGCTGTCGAAGTCATCGAGGAACACCGTTGTTTGCGGTGGGTAAACCGTCACTGACGACACTTTGCTGGTAGCGTTCCCGTTTGCATTCGACACGACGCACAGGTAATTCCCGGCATTGGTCAAATGCGCCGCGCTGAAGGCCAGGCGGGACGCGGTCGCGCCGGAAATGTCGGCCCCGTTGAAGCGCCACTGATACTTCAAGGGCGCAGTTCCCGTGGCTGATATCGACAAAGTTAACGGGTCGCCCACATCGGCAGCCTGGCAAAGGCCGTCCGCTGAGATGAGCGGGGCGTCGGTGATCTGGAGGCGGCGAATGGGGCGGTAGTTGGCCAGCGCGCTGTAGGACCACGAGCGCCGCTGGGCATTATCCGGCGTCTGCTCCATGGACCGGATGCCTGTGCCTTCATAATTCAGGAACAGGATGATGTGGCTGGATTCGCGGTTGATCCCATCCCCCGGCAGCAAAGCGACGGCCGCCGAGGAACCGACATCGCCGAGACTGGTCCAATAGGTGCCAAGCTGGGCCTCGAATGCATACGTGGTGTATCGGCCGGGCAGCCTCCAGCAAATGCTCACGAACCCGGAGCAATCGTTGCCATAACCCACCGCACCCCCGGCGGTGCCGGTGACCGCAGTGTAAAACTGGGACCAATTCTCCTGAGGATTGTTCTGGGAATAGGCCACTCCTTTGTACGTGACTCCCTGGGAATAGTTTTGGTAAGTGCTGCCGTACTGGAAATTGGTAAAGGTATTCTTCGGAACCCAGGTGGAATCAATCATCAGATCCGCGTTGGACTTGATGGTAGCGCGCGTAATGCCAGCCCAGGTGTCTCCCGACCAGCCCGGCGCGGCCACGGGCGTCATCAGCCCCGCAACCGCGATTGCCACCAACGTGGATTTCATGCGCATAAGTCTCTGTATTGTCACTCCGAAAGCAAGTTCAACCTCGCCTGCTCTTCACCCGGCAGGAACTGCACAATCCTGCCGTCAGGACCCGCCTCCATCAATTTCGCCGTCCAGATCGAGTAATCATTTTCCGGCAACCGCGTGACGCCGAGCCGCTCGCCCGCCGGCCCAAACGCCAGCGCCTCCAAAATCACACGGCCCTCGACCAGCCGCTCCACCTGGACATAATACCGCCGCGCCCGGTCCTCTCCCACATAGCGGGCGGAGAGGATGTCCGCCAACGCAACCTCGACCTGGTGAGGTGAGGATGGCGAATCGGGATCCCGCACTTCAAGCCGCAGTGCCTCCCCTTTCACAACAGACACCCCATAGAGCCGGCCGCTTTCCGCATGGATCCCTTCGCTCCTTCGCCCCGAAC
>JBBQYD010000649.1:0-2714 GCA_038209025.1 Verrucomicrobiota bacterium
GGCAACGGCCGGCAGGCCCGTAAACGGATTCTATAATCTCGTGGGGCGCATCCGCGTGCCATTCTTCCGCGATGTGAAAGTGCAACTGCATATCACGCCCACCACGGCGGACACGGCGCTGATCGACATCATGGGCGGCTGGCCGGCGGAGGATGGCAGCGGCATCAATCGTGGTTGGAACAACGGCCCGCAAAATTATTTCAACACCGCCAGATTCGACGCGAACCATGACGGCTGGCCGGCAGGCTTGGGCAAGATTGCCAACTATCTCAATCCGGGCGATGACACCTACCATCCACGCGCGCAGCAGAACTGGATTGACGTGGCGTTTTTTGATTATCCGCTCACGTGGAATTCCGCGCTGCGCGAGTTTGCGGGCTATGCTCCTGCTCGAGTTACGCTGCCGGTGATTGACGTGGACAGCCGGCTGAAAGAACTCTCACCGGGCAAGGTGGATCTGGATTTCGCGCAGGATTTGAACTTGAAATTGCCGCGCGTGAAGGTGCTGGATTTTGCCAATGACGCACTGAACGAACTGAACGGCCCCCTGAACTCGGTCTCCAGCGCCATCCAATCCCAACTGGGCGCGGCGTTCAATACCAGCGGCCTGACCAGCGGTTTCCGCAGTCTGCAAAATGTGCTGCGCGAAAACCCGGAAGCTTTCTTCCGTCCCCTGCTTGATGCGGCGCTGGCTCCGGTGGCGAACAATATCTACACCAACCTCGCCACCCAAATGACTATGCCAGGCGGAAGCAAGTCGGTGATGCTGGGCAATGCCCCGGGTATCGTCATGGCCGGCAACAATGGATTGCCAAACGCCATCATGGCTCTCAACGGCAATGCCGGCACGGCAGGCAAGGTTTTCAACCAGTTGGACCAAACGTTGGCCACCGCGGATGACACGCTCGCGTTGTTTCTGCAGGCTTTGGAAAAGGATGGCGGCGGCAATCGTCACGTCGTCCGCGCCATCATTCAAAGACTCACCCAGGATCAGGGCCCCGGCTTCGGGAGCCTGGCCGACTCGTTCGTTAATGACCTGCTGCACAATCTCGAGCCGACGCTGGCGAATATCGAAGGCCAGTTGACGCAGCTCCGGGCCCAGTTCCGCCAGTTGCGCGGGCAAATCACCGGCGCTTCCGGCGATTTCGCCTCCGCCCTTAATGCCGCCAATAAAACCCAGGGAAATTTAAACACCTATTTGCAGCAGGCGGGAAGTGGGGTGGCGACCATGCTGACTTCGAGCGTCGGGCCCGCGGGCGATTACTTCACGGCCGATCCCGACCGGGCGAAGCGCGACATTCGCGAGCGGCTGATCGTCACGTTTCTCGGTTCGCCGCTGCCGGGCGCGTATCAAACGGCGTTCCGGCAGTTCCTGTCGGATCCGAGCGCCCAACTGACCCAGTTGACGGACGTGTTGTTCGACCAGGTGAACAACGCCATTCGCGACGGACTGAGTTCGCAGATCGCCGGGGCGCAGGATGGCGCTTTCAAAAGCATGAAAGGCGGGGGATTCATGAGCGGTTCACTGCTCTCGGCTAAGATTCGCGGCGCACCCACCTTCGAGGGGGATTCGCTCCGCCGCATTCATCTGGATGCCGCCATTCAAATGAACCTGCCGGATGAGATGAACTTCACGGCCTACATGGATATCAAGGAATTGAGTTCCGCGACCACCCCGATCAGTTGCATTCCGCCCGGCGCACCGGCGGCGGAAGTGACGATTGGCGCGCGGGACGTATCGTTGGACTGGCTGGGCGTGACCCCCGGCGAGCCGCTGAAGTTGAGCGTCGAGGCGCGGTGGACACTGCAAAGCGGCAATGTGCTGGGCGTGGGCGGCTCGTTCGACGTAAACGGGAAGATTGGATTCAAGGGCTGCAGCATCAATGATTTTGGCGCGACGCTCGCGTTCGGGCAGACCGAGAACTATTTCGCCGCCAAAGCCGGGGCGACGGTGCTGGTTCTGGGCGTTCCGGTGGATTTCACGGCGGGAATTTTCGCGGGCCGGGCGTGCTCGTTGGATCCGCTGCGATTTATTGACGCCGAAGTGGAGGACGTGCTGATCGTCAATGCGTCCGAGTTTACCGGTCTTTATCTCCAGTTCGGCGGCTCGCTCTCTCTGTCGGACATCCTGTTTGGCGGTTCCAGTTGTGTGCTCGATGTCGGCGCGCATTTTAACAGCGCCTTGTATTACCAGGGTGGACCCCGTTTCGGCAGCATCGGTGGCCGGCAGAAGGTCGGCGTGGACGTGAGTTTGATCTGCATCATCAGCGCCTCGGCGGATTGGGCGACGGCCATGCGGCTGGACAGCGTGGGCAAACTGACCGTGCAGGGGTCGGCACGCCTTTGCGGCAAGATCGGGGCCTGCCCGTTCTGCCTCAAAGCCTGTGAGACGATCAAGATCACGGGCATCGTGGATGACGGTGGTGTTGATTATCAACTCGATTTCTAAAACCGTGAATTCTCATTCTCCAAAACTCAGATGGCCGCCAACGCCTCAAGTAAAAGGCCGACCCGCCACATTGAGTGTTTGGTGTTCCATGCCGGTCATTGGCGCGTTCTGTTTCCTTTTGCTCACCGTCACCGCCGTTGCGCAAACCTCGCTTTCCAATCTCGTTTTCGCCGTCGGCACGACCTGGCACGACACCGCCAACCATGAATGGTCCTATGCCGTGCTCGACAGCTCGGACGGCTTGGTGCTGACCGGCCGGCGTTTT
>JBBQYD010000650.1:0-2670 GCA_038209025.1 Verrucomicrobiota bacterium
TCAATCCACTGCGCCAACCAAGTGATCGCTTCTGGCCCAAGCTTGCGACCTTGAACAACAAAATTTTGTTCCATCCCCCAGGTTTTGCCACAAATCGGGTTGGTAGTCCAGCACTTTTACCGTCAACCCATGGATGCACTGAACAACCAGTCGTGAGATCCAGGATGCGTCTTTTCGGACATCGCGACAAAGAACAGCGATTTAAGCTCCTCTCTTTTAATTTTGCTTTTTTTCGCCAGCGGATGACCGGCCGGCAAGACGACCACGACATCGTGGTGAGCGATGCATTCCCAATTCAGCGCGGCATTGTTCTTGTTGGCAGCCGGCGGGCGCAACCCCACAAAACCCAGGTCAATCTTGCGCGCTTCCAGGGCGCGAAGCTGATCGGCCGGCGGCATATCGAACAGGTTCACCGCGACTTCGGCGTAGTTTTTATAGAACGTCGTCAGCGTTGCCGGGAGCAGGTCGAAATTGAACTTGAACAAATAGCCGAGGTTCAGTTGGCCCGATTCGCCTCGACTGAACCGCTGCATGGCCGTTACGCTTTCGAGACTTAACGCCACGATCCGCTGGGCGTCGACGAGGAAGTTTCGCCCTTCCTCGGTAAGCGAAACCTGGTTCCTGGCCCGGTCCAGAAGCCGCACGCCCAGCTCCTCTTCCAAATTATGAATCTGGCGGGTGAGCGACGGCTGCGCCAGACGCAGTTTTTCCGCTGCCCGGGTGAAGCTTAATTCTTCAGCCACGGCAACGAAATAGCGCAGATGACGCAGTTCCATAATCCAACCACATTTTAGCGTTTCAACGCCAGGGTCGGCAACCGAAATACGAAACGGGTGAAGCCGGAACGGAAGACCTTGGTGTTCATGCGGCGCCATAGCTCACAGGTATAGGGGCTGAACCGATGAAGTATTGGTATCTCCTGCTGTTTCGCAGCAGGGTTTCTTGATGAAACTGATGGTGAGCAAAGCTTCGGTCCGGTGGAAAGGCGGGTCCAGGGGTGGCACCCGCGTCATGAGGACTGAGAGCGGCCTCCTGAAACAGGCCCAATTCTCTTCGGGCATTCCGTTCAGAAATGGGGCCGGCACCAATCCGGCCGAACTGATTGCCGCCGCTCATGCCGGCAGCTTTTCGTTGGCGTTGTCGAAGGAACTGGGACGGGCGGCTTTCGCAGCGTCCGACATCGTCACTTCAGCGACGGTGACCTTGGAACACCTGGTCGTGGGTTGGACGGTGCGGAAGATTCATCTAAACGTCATCGCCCGGCTGCCTAAAGTGACACAGGGCGAGTTCATTGATGCGACGCTCCGCGCCAAAACAAGCTGTCTGGTTTCGCGGTTGCTGCGCGCCAACATCTCGATGAATGCCAAACTTGAGAAGTCGGACAAAGTAAAATGAAAGTAAGCCCTCTTGCAGGAAAACCTGTGGACCAGTCAGCGCTTGTCAACGTGCCCAAGCTCGTGACGGCTTACTATGCCGAAATGCCCGACCCCTCGGCGCCGGCGCAGCGCGTTGTGTTCGGCACCTCTGGCCATCGTGGGTCCCCGCTTGAAAGGGCTTTCAACGAGCAGCATATCCTCGCCATCAGCCAGGCTATTTGCCTCTGCCGCCAGCGGGAGCAGATCGACGGTCCTCTGTTTCTGGGCATGGACACGCACGCGCTGTCCGTGCCGGCTCTTGCCAGCGCGCTGGAGGTTCTGGCGGCCAACGGCGTGGAGGTCATGATTGCAGAAGGAGACGAGTATACTCCGACCCCGGCCATTTCCTGGGCGATTCTCACATACAACCGCGGGCGCAAGACCGGACTCGCCGACGGCATCGTCATCACGCCCTCACATAATCCGCCCCATGACGGCGGGTTCAAATACAATCCCCCAAACGGCGGGCCGGCGGAATCCGCCGTCACCGACTGGATCGAGGCGAAGGCAAATGAAGTCCTCGAATCCGGGCTTAGGGATGTGAAACGGGTCCCGTATGAGAGGGCTCTTCACGCCTCGACAACGCACCGGCACGACTACCTCAATGCTTACATCAGCGAGCTCGGGAAAGTGATAGACATGGGAGCAGTTCGTGACTCGAAGATCAGCCTCGGAGTGGATCCGCTGGGCGGCGCCGGAGTTCATTACTGGGGGCCAATTGCCGAACGTTACGGGCTGAACTTGACAATCGTCAACGATGCTGTCGACCCGACTTTCCGTTTTATGACGGTCGATTGGGACGGTCAGATCCGCATGGACCCATCCTCGCCCTACGCCATGCAGCGGCTGATCGGCCTTAAGGATCGTTTCGACCTCTCGTTCGCCTGCGACACCGACTCGGACCGGCATGGTATTGTCACCCGGAGCGCAGGATTGCTGCCGCCCAACCATTACCTTTCGGCAGCCATTTTCTACCTTTTCCAGCACCGGCCAAATTGGCGCAGGGAAGCGGCGGTCGGAAAAACCGTGGTGAGCAGCCAGATGATTGATCACGTTACCGCAAAGCTGGGGCGGAAGCTCTACGAGGTGCCGGTTGGCTTCAAGTGGTTCGTGGAAGGCTTGCTCGACGGCTCACTTGGTTTCGGCGGCGAGGAAAGCGCTGGCGCGTCATTTTCTCGTTTGGATGGCAACGTCTGGACGACGGACAAGGACGGCATCATCCCGGCTTTGCTCGCGGCCGAGATCATGGCCCGGA
>JBBQYD010000651.1:0-2664 GCA_038209025.1 Verrucomicrobiota bacterium
GCTGCGGGGGGACCAAATCGCGTCCTGCCGGGCGTTTCGTCTCGATGGGGCGGGCTTTTCTTTCAGCCGCCCTCGGTCAGGCCCGTGCCAAATCCGGTGGGTGCACGGCCAAAGCTACCCACCATAATCCCCGAAGAGCCATTTTCTTCAAGGTAACCGGGCTGGCTTCGGGGTGGCTGGAGACAGTTTACCTGGCGGTAGCGGCGGCGATGAGCAGCACGGTGATTATCATCAAGCTGCTCTACGACAAACGGGAGTTGGAAACGCTCGCGGGGCGCATCACCCTGGGGGTGCTGGTACTGCAGGACCTGGTGGTTATCCTGTTCCTGGCTGTACAACCCAACCTCAAGGACCCGGCCGCCAGCCAGCTCGCGCTGGCGCTCGGCAAGGTTCTGCTCCTGGTGGGAGTGGGCTACCTCGTGAGCCGCTTCCTGCTGCCTCCCATTTTTCGGTTTGTTGCCCGACAACCCGAGTTGGTGCTGGTCGGTGCCCTGGCCTGGTGCTTTGCGCTCGGCGGAATGGCGGAGGCGTTGGGCCTCTCACGTGAGATGGGCGCCCTCGTTGCGGGCATCATGGTCTCCACCTTTCCATATACCCTGGACGTGGTGGCGAAGGTCACAAGCATCCGTGACTTCTTCGTGACGCTCTTTTTCGTCGGTCTGGGAATGAGCATTCCAGTGCCCACCTTGAATTTGTTGTTTTGGACCATCATTTTCAGCCTGTTCGTGGTGGGGAGCAGGTTGCTCACGGTGTTTCCGGCGCTTTACCTGATGAAAATGGGCCACCGGGTGAGCCTGCTGCCCGCGGTGAATCTGTGCCAGATGAGCGAACTCTCCCTGGTGCTGCTCACGATGGGAAGTCTCGCGGGGGATGTCTCGACGAATTCCATCCACATTGCGGCCTTCGCCTTCGCGTTCCTGGCGGTGGATTCCACTTACGCGATTCTGAAGAGCGACGCCATTTTGCGAAAGACTTCGCCCTGGCTTGAACGTCTCGGGCTGCGGGATCTTGCTTCCAAGCCCAGCCAGCACACCGCGGCGACCACGCCGCCCCGCATATTCCTGTTGGGCTTTTCCTGGACCGCGAGTTCCCTGCTTGAGCAGATTACCTTGCACAAGCCCACGCTGCTGCCGGAGTTGCGCGTCATAGACTTCAACCCGCAGGTGTATGAAAAACTACGCCGTCGCGGGGTTCAGGTGGTATATGGCGACATCAGCCAGCGCGATGTGCTGTTGCACAGCGGGGTTTCCGAGGCGCAGATGCTGGTGTGCTCCCTGCCCGATATCATTCTAAAAGGCACGAATAATTTGAGGCTTCTCCGGCAGTTGCGTGAGGTTGCGCCAGCCGCCCGCATCGTGGTTAACGCGGAACGGCTGGCTGATCTTCCCCAGCTTTATGCCGCCGGCGCCGATTATGTCATCACCCCGCGCCTGCTGGAAGCCACAGAACTACTAAGTCTGCTGGAAGCCGCCGACAAAAACCTGCTGGAGGAAAAGCGTAAAACCCAGGCCGAGGCCCTGGAAGGTCGCGACGAGGTTCTGCCTTGTACACAAATAACGACCCAAAACACCTAATCATGCGAACAACCATCGATTCAAAGAAAGCCTTGGGCGAAGCCGTCCGGGCCGCGACCGCCGTGGGCGCCCTAATGCGCCGGAATTTGCATAGTCCCAAGCGGGCTAACGAAGTTTCGCAACACGACATCAAGCTCCAACTGGACGTCAGGTCCCAAAAATTGATCGAGCGCACCTTGCTGAAAGCATTTCCGGATACCGGCGTGCTGGGGGAGGAGGGGGTCGCCGGTAACCAGGACAGCCCCTATCGCTGGGTGGTTGATCCGATCGATGGCACCGTCAATTTCGCCTACACCATTCCGCATGCCTGCGTGTCCATCGCGCTGCAAACGAAAGTGGCATCCGCCAAAGAACGCGCCGATTACCCGGATGGCTTCAAGACCATGCTGGGTGTCGTCTATGATCCCTTTTGTGATGAATTGTGGACGGCACTGCGCGGTCAGCCGGCGCGCCTCAACCGCAGAGTCGTAACCGTCAGCACCCGGGCGAAACTCGCCGAGGCAATTGTTACTATCGGGTTCTCTAAAACCAGCGAAGCCCTGGCGGCGACGCTGCCGTTTTTTGGCCAGCTTGCCCATCGGGTGCGCAAAATTCGCATCATGGGCGCCGCCGCCCTGGCACTTACTTATACGGCGAGCGGCCGTTTTGATGCCTATGTGGAACGTGAAATTCGCCTCTGGGATATCGCGGCTGGCGGCCTCATCCTGCAATGTGCCGGCGGTGAGTTTTGGTTTGAGCCGCTGCCTGGAAACCATTATTACCGTTTGGTTGCTTCCAACGGCTTGATCCGGAGGAAGCTCAAGGTGGCCTGGTAATGGCGGCTGCACGGCGCGAATTTCCGGGTTCCTGTCAGGGTCGAGGCCATCGTCACGCGGCGCCGCCAATAACCCCAGGCAAAAGCGGGTCTAACTGGGCACTCCACAGGATCGAACCCCTTTGGGCGTTTCCGGCCGGGGTAATTTCACCTGAGGTAGTAAGAGACTCAGACCCTTATTTTTATCAAGAACCGACTAGACTTTTGTTTTGTCTTCTGGCAAACCAGAGGGCATGACAAAAGGCAAGACCGCCCCGGAATGCGATTATCTTCGCA
>JBBQYD010000652.1:0-2651 GCA_038209025.1 Verrucomicrobiota bacterium
AATCGCAAAGATTCTGGGCGCCAAGGTCATCGCCACGGCGGGCAACGACACGAAAGCGGAGATTTGCCGGCAACTCGGGGCCGACCTGGCGATTAATTACCGCGCTCAGGATGTCGATGCGGCGGTGCGCGCCTTCGCTCCCCAGGGAGTGAATATTTGGTGGGAGACCCAGCGGGAGCCGGATTTTGACCGGATTGTCTCCCTGTTGGCCATGCGCGGCCGGATGATCCTGATGGCTGGGCGCGAAGCGCGGCCCGCCTTCCCGGTGGGCCCCTTCTACGTGAAAGATTGCAGCCTCCACGGTTTTGCCATGTTCAACGCTTCCGCTCGCGAACAACGCACCGCTGGCAATGCGCTCAACCGCTGGATGAGCGAAGGCAAACTCAAAGCGCGCATCGATCGCATTTTGCCGCTTTCCCAGGCCGCCGAAGCTCACCGGCTGCAGGAAGAAAGCACGGTAGGAAAGACCGGCGTGCTGTCCGGCAAGATCGTGCTCAAACCTGAATAGCCGCCGGCTCCCATTCCAAAGTGGATGGCCCAGGTGAGCCGGCTCAAGCGGGTCCGGCCGCGTGCCGCATCAAAGGCTGCGCTCGCGCATAGCCAGCAGCACTTTCCCCAGGGGACCTTGCGCCAGTTTTTCAAACGCGGCGGGCAACTGGTCAAAAGCGAACACCGAATCAACCAGCGGTCGCGCGCCCGTCTTTTCCAGCAGACGCCGCACCTCCTCCCAGGCCTGGCGGCTCTCGGCCTTCGTGTAGGCGCCCACCGCCACACCCCCCATTTTCAGGCGTCGAAAGAACAGGGTGGCAGTATTGAAGTCTGGCACTGGACCAGCCAGGCGCCCCACCAGGCTGAGCCGCCCGTCCTGCCCCATGGCCGCAATCACTTCCGGCAGGAGTTTGCCGCCGATGTTATCAATCGCGAGGTCCACACGATGGTTCAGAACGCGGAGTAACTCAGCTCCCCATTGCGCATCCTGTGGATCCAGCGTGAGCCGTGCGCCAAGCTGAAGCAAATGACCGCGCTTGGGCGCGCTGCGCGACAGCGCCACCACCGTGCCGCCCATGGCCGTGCCGAGCTGCACCGCCGCGACTCCCACTCCCCCTGAGGCGCCCGTCACCAGCACCACCGCCTCCTGCGGGAGCGGTCCCCACTGAGTCAACGCCTGGTAAGCGGTCAGGTAAACCAATGAAGCACCCGCGGCTTCCTGGTCGCTCCAACCCTGGGGCACGGGCGCCAGGTCCGAGGCTGGCACCACCACTTTCTCCGCAAAAGTGCCGGGACGGTTGCCTCCCGTTTCGCCGCGCATAATGACGCATTTGTCGCCCGGCCTGATTTCCGTTACCTGAGGTCCAACCTGGACGGCAACCCCCAAGCCATCCCGGCCGAGAATGTGCGGCAGTGCTGGCCGAGCCGGGTATTGGCGTTCGGCCAGATAACGATCCGCCGGATTCAACGCGGCATAGTGCAGGTCCAGCAACACCTCGCCGGGGCCGGGTTCCGGCTCAGGAATCTCTTTTAACCGCAGGGCCTGGATCCCGGTCAATGCGTCCAGCAGCCACGCTTTCACTTATCCTCCTTCTGGAAGTTGTGACGGCGCATGGCCAGTTCCTGCGCCATGATTTCGGGACTGGTGTACCGGGTAAAACTCTTGGGCGGAGAAAGCAAATCCGGCGCCGGCGCCGCCCGGCGCAACCGGGAGAGTTTAAGCGTGATATTCGTGGTCTCGATCAGCGACGGAAAGTTTCCCTGCATATCCGCGCGCGTGATGCGCAGGCCGGCCTCCGAACCGCTGGCATTGGTGTCGGCAAGGGAACTGAAGGTCACGGGCGCATAGCCTTGCAGCGCCTCATTCAGCACAAAGCCGCTCCCGGTGGCGGTGTTCCAAATGAACGTAAAAATCTCCTCGGGGGCCGCCTTGTGGATCTCCGGGTCGGGGTCAGGCGCGAAAACGAGCGTTTGGTTCGCGCCAAAAAGCTGGCCGGTCATTGCCCGGGACGTGGTGGTGGGCTCACCAACGGCTTCCACTCGCGCTGAAAATCCGGCCTGCCTGGCCAGCAACCGTCCGATAGGGCCGGTCAAAAACTCCGGCGGCAGCGGCGCATAGACAGGTTTGAACTGTTCGATGAGCGCCAGGTCGCGGTCGCGAGCGCAACCGGGAAGCCCCAGCAATATTCCGCAGCCCACCACGGCTGCCATGACGCGGACCCAATATGTTTTCATGAGAGGCCTATAAAAAACGCTAAAACCAACCATCATCATTTGCCGCAACCGCTGCGGCGGACATCGCATGGGCGTCTGCCAGGGGGCGGTTCATGCCGGCTCGTTCGATCCCTTCGGAAGCGCCAGTGATCAGCACCCACGATTTCATCCGCGGTTTCCTTTAAGGGCTTTGCCGGTCCCCGGGCGCGGGCAGCGGCTCATGGCGCAGACGGTGCAAGTCGCCAGCGTTCGTTGCGGGAATCATAGGATCCCGTCGGTGGCGGGATGATGAGCAGACTGCTGGATTCGATCCAAGTTGTGAGTGTCTCGCTGCCGGTGCTGCGGCAATGAAAGCCCCGGCGGCAGAGCCTCTCGGTGAGCCCGGTGAAGTTGGTGTGCAGTTCACGGGAGGAGAAACCGGTCTGCGCCCAGTTCGGCTGGCCATGGCT
>JBBQYD010000653.1:0-2645 GCA_038209025.1 Verrucomicrobiota bacterium
CGGGACCAACCTTCGGGCTGTCATTGAGCATGGGGAAGGTCTGCGCCACGATATAGCAGGATGTCCAGATGACAAAAGTGGCCAAGGACATGGCGCGGCCGCGCACCCGGGTCGGAAAAATCTCGGAACACAAAATCCAGGGAATGGGCCCCAGCGCCATGGCGAAGGCCGCAATGAAAACCAGAATGCCCACGAGCAGACCCGGTCCCTCCGCGCCCGATTGGAACATAAACCCGACCGCACCCAGGGCGACTACCTGCACCGTCAAACCGAACAGCAGGAGCGGACGGCGACCCGCCTTGTCCACCAGTCCAATGGCCACGAAGGTGAAGATCACGTTCACCAGGCCGATGATGGTAGAGGCGGTGAAGGAGTCGTTTATCCCCACGCCGCCGGTGGTAAATATTTTCGTCGAGTAATACATGATGGCGTTGATCCCGCTGAACTGCGAAAAAGCCATCAACAGCACCGCGATGAGCAGCGGCCGGCGAAAACGACGGGCAAACAACTCCTTGAGCCCGCCCTCCTCCTCCTGTTCCAGGACCGAACGAACGGCTGAGATTTCCTCCTGCGCATGCGCGGACCCGCCGATTCTCTCCAAAATGAGCCGTGCATCCGCCTCTCGACCCGCCTGGATAAGCCAGCGTGGACTCTCCTCCACATAGAACAAAAGGCCCAAAAGCAGCAAAGCGGGGGCGACTTCCGCACCGAGCATCCAGCGCCAGCCGACGGTCATGTTCCATTGTTCGTTGCCCAGGCCCTGGATGCGGGCGTTGATAAACAGCGTCAGGAAGATACCCGTGACAATGCCAAATTGAAACATCGAACCCAGCCGCCCACGCCAGGCCCGGGGCGCCATCTCCGCAATATACACGGGGCAGATCATCGACGAAGCGCCTATCCCGAGCCCGCTGATAAAGCGGGCCGCAAGGAATTCCACGAAACTGCGGGGCACCGCCGAAAGGACCCCTGAAATCGCATACAGTATCGCGCAGGCAAACAGCACTTTTCGGCGGCCAAAGCGGTCGCTCAAAAAACCGGCAACCATGGCGCCGGGAATGCAGCCGAGAATGGCGCTGGCGCCCGCCAAACCCTCCTGCCAGGAAGTCAGGTTAAAGTGCGCTTTCAGGTACTGGTTCGCGCCATTAATGACGGCCGTGTCATAGCCAAACAGAAAGCCGCCAAACACTGCCACCAGGGTGACGAGCAGGAGCGCGCCAGTGCGCGTGGAGGGTTCAGTTTCGAACGACCGTTTGCTGGGTGTGGTGATCAAGGACATGGCCAATGTGGCTTGATCTTATCGAACCTCGCGGATTTAACAAGTCAGAGGTCTGGGTTCCTTCCACTCCCTCGGGTAACAGTTAGTTTTGGCGCACGGCGCCACATGACTCACATGGTCGTGCCGCCTGGCGTTGAGCCGGGGCCTCTGGGAAAAACCGGTGCAGCTGAGCTTCAAACTTTCGGTTGCCGCCCGAACTCCTGCCCTCAGCGGACTCAGCTCAAGGAAGCGAGTAATCGCCGCCCAACACCGCGTAAAGCCTTACATCGTTTGCGAGCTTCGCCAGGCGGAGGTAAACCAACCCCTGCTGCGCCGCGAAGAGCGACCGCTGCGCGTCAAGGACGCCCAGGTAGCTGTCAATTCCCTTGTCGTAACGGGAATTGGAAAGCCGGTAGGATTTCTCAAGGGCGTCCACCAGGGATTGTTGCGCCGATACCTCCTGATCCACGGTGCCCCGCACCGCAAGGGCGTCGGCCACTTCCCTGAAAGCACTTTGAATCGCCTTCTCATACTGGGTCACCGCGATCTCTCGCTGCACGTTGGCGGCCTTGTGCGCCGACCATGTGCGGGCATCGAAGATCGGCATTACGATTTGCGGCGCGTAGCTCCACGTTCCGGAGCCGGATTTGAACAAGCCCGATAGCTCACCGCTGGCCGTGCCAATGGCGGCGGTAAGCGAAATACGGGGGAAGAATGCCGCCCGGGCGGCACCGATGTCGGCATTGGCCGCTTTGAGCAGGCTCTCCGCCTGCAACACATCCGGACGACGCAGGAGCACCTCGGAGGACACGCCAGCACTGATTTCCCTGGGTGGAGTAAAGCCGCTCAACTCCGCCGGCAGGAGTTCGCCCGGGGTCGGAGCGCCCACCAGCAGGTTCAACGCGTTTTGATCCTGCGCCACTTGTTGCGTGTAGCGGGCGACATCCCGGCGGGCTGAATCCAGTGGCGTCTGCGCGCGATATACGTCCAATTCAGGGACCAGCCCAAGGTCATATCGCCGTTTGATCAAATCGTACGCGCCCTTCTGCGCCTCAACGGTGGTCTTTGCCAGGGTGAGATTCTCCCGGTCCGCGGCCAGCGTCAGATAGGCGTTGGCAACCGAGGCAACCAGCAGAATCTGCGCGCCGCGGCGGGCCTGCTCGGTGGCCAGGTATTCCTCCAGGGCGCGATCCTTCAGGCTGCGGATGCGGCCGAAGAAGTCGATTTCCCAGGCGGCCACGCCCAAATTGGCGTCGCCCTCGCCGCGTTTCCCGTGACGGTGATCGGCCTCGTGGCAACTGTCGTCTCGACCGCGTGGGCTGCCGGCGGTGCCATCCTCATGGAGGCGGCGGGCCTGTGCGCATGGCCCGTCGCATGGTCGGCGAGG
>JBBQYD010000654.1:0-2623 GCA_038209025.1 Verrucomicrobiota bacterium
GGGAGAGCGGGGCGAAACTGATTTTCGGAGGGGAAGCGATGGCGGTGAGGATGGAGGGGAGAGCCAACCCCAACCAGTTGGTGATTGGCGGCCGAACGGAAGGGGAACTGGCGGAATTGCTGCGCATCCTCCAGACCGCGCATAAGGAAAAGCATGGCAAGACGGATGACCTGGTATGCGGGTTTCAGCTCACCCACTCCGGTCGGTTCTGCAAACCCTATGACCATGCCCGGCTAGAGCCGCGCGTAGCGTATCGCCATCCGATCCTGGACCGCCGATTCAAGGTGGAAAGCGAGAGCCAGGTGTTCACGGACGGTGAACTGGACGATCTCGTTGGGGATTTTGTGAAGGCCGCCCGGGTCGCGTGGAATGCGGGCGCTGATTTTGTGGATATCAAGCATTGCCACGGTTATTTGCTGCATGAATTGCTGGGAGCCCACACGCGTTCAGGGAGGTACGGAGGTTCTTTTGAAAACCGCACACGCATGCTGCGAACCATCATCGACGGCATTCGCGCGGACGGGAATCGGATTGAACTGGCGGTGCGGTTGAGCGCGTTCGATATCGTACCGTTCAAGCCTGACCCTGCCAGGTCGCGTCCCGGCAAACCCGGGCCGGGCATTCCGGAAGACTTCAGCCGATGCCTGCCTTACGTTTACGGTTTTGGCGTGAACCCGGCAAACCCGGTGGCTTACGATCTTACAGAAGCAGCAACGTTCCTCGAATTGTGCGCGGCATCAGGGGTGAAGATTGTGAACCTCTCAGCGGGCTCGCCTTACTATAACCCGCATATCCAGCGTCCGGCAGCGTATCCGCCATCGGATGGCTATCAACCGCCGGAAGATCCGCTGTGCGGCGTGGCGCGGCAGATCGAGGCGGTGCGTCGGCTCAGGCAGGGCGCCCCCCGAAAGCTGGTCTTGGTGGGGACCGGCTATAGCTACCTGCAGGAGTATTTACCCCATGTGGGACAGGAGGTGATCCGGCAGGGATGGACCGACCTGGTGGGGATTGGCCGGATGGTGCTCTCGTACCCCGGCATCTTTGAGGATGCGATGAGCAAGGGGCGGTTGGAGCCACGGGCAATTTGCAGGACATTCAGTGACTGCACGAGCGCGCCGCGCAACGGCATGATAAGCGGGTGCTATCCACTCGACTCGCATTACTTTGCAAAACCCGAATCCCAGAAACTAAAAAAGATCAAATCGGGAGAGCTAAACGTTAACGGCGCGAAGACCTAAAGCAGCCGTATTTTCGCACCGTTTATCTTGCCGCTGAAACCATTGATGGGCTGGGTTTTAAGCACACTGGAGAGGGCCAGTCAAAATAATTGCGCTGTGCCGATTTGCATTGTCATCGAAATTGATCTACTTTCCTTTATCAGCCGGAACAATAGATGGTGACGTACGGGCTAGAGAGGGTGAGGAGTGGGTGATAGTGCCCTTGAGTGCTCCCGGAGAAGCAAAGCAGAAAACCTGGATGAACGCCTCGGCGGTGGCTGGCTGAACATCACGACGGCACATCCGTTGGCTAAGAATAGCCGTGGAGTAAAACATGAGAAGACCAATTCAGGATGAGTTCACCAAGTTGCCGGTGTCGCGGCAACGGAAATATCAACTGCGGAAGCAACGGGATAACCGCTGCACGGAATGCGGGGCGCCCGCAACCAACGCGTCGAGGTGTCTCAAGCACCTGGTCCTGGCGCGGGAACGACAGCGGGCCCGCAAGCAGCCGTCGCGGCGTTATTTCGGAACGCTGAGTTACCGGCTGGAGGCGGCGGCAACCAAGGGAAAAGGAAAGGGCTGACCAGCAATGGTTGAAGTCTGGTGACGGCGGGGCCGTGCACCAAGCGCTGCTCAAGACGTTCAGGAGGCGGGAGCAGGACGCGGGGACCGTCTCGGTGCGAGGGTGAAGAGGGTGGGGAGAACGAGCAGCGTGAGAATGGTGTTGGTCACAATGCCGCCGATAACGACGGTGGCCAGCGGCCGCTGGACCTCGCCCCCCACACCAACATTCACGGCCATCGGAATGAACCCCATGGCCGCCACCAGTGCGGTCATCAGGACGGGGCGGAGCCGTTCCAAACAACCCTGTCGCACGGCGGTTTCCAGGGACACGCCGTCATTGATTCTTTGTTTGATGAAGGTGACCAGCACGAGCCCGTTAAGAATCGCGACGCCGCTGAGGGCCACGAAGCCGACGGCTGCGCTGACCGTAAATGGCATTGAGCGGAGCCAGAGCGCGAGTACCCCGCCGACCGCGCCCAGCGGAATGCCGGTGGCCACGATGAAAACTTCCCGGAATGACTTCAGGCTGAAATAGAGCAGCGCGAGGATGAGTGCCAATGCCAGGGGCACCACAAACCTGAGTTTCGCATTGGCGCGCTCCATGTTTTCGAACTGGCCACCCCATTCAAGGCTGTAGCCTTCCGGGAGCTTGATCTGCGCGATTTTCCGCTGGGCTTCAGCGACGAAACCGGCGACGTCGCGTCCGCGCACATTACACTGGATCGTGATGCGGCGCCGGCCCCACTCACGGTTGATGGTGGAAGGGCCTTCGGTTTCGATGAATTGAGCCACCTGGTTCAAAGGCAGCACGGAGCCGCTGGCAGTGGTAACGAGGGTGG
>JBBQYD010000655.1:0-2568 GCA_038209025.1 Verrucomicrobiota bacterium
GAGCCACGGGTGGCGCTCGCGGTGCTGGAGGAGATGCTCGCCCCCTGGGTGGGGGGACAGCGGATACAATTATTGCTCCGGCATCAGGCGCAATCCGCCGCGGTCAGTGGCGACCGGGTGGAAGCGGTGCAGGTGAAGAGCCTGGAGTCCGGACGGGAACTCGTGTTGCGGGCACCTATCTTTATTGACGCGACGGAGCAGGGGGACCTGTTGCCGCTGACCAAAACCGAGTACGTGGTGGGCGCGGAGTCGCAGAAAGACACCGGTGAACCGCACGCGTCCGTGGAAGCCAATCCCAGGAACGTGCAGGCGTTCACCTGTTGTTTCGCGATGGATTACCTGCCCGGCCAGGACCATACCATGGAGAAGCCGGGCGAATATGGCTTCTGGCGCGATTACGTGCCGCAAATGACCCCGCCCTGGCCCGGCAAGCTCCTGAGTTTCGTCTATTCCAATCCCTCAACCCTCGAGCCGCGCAACTATGGATTCGACGCGGACAAGGCGGCCGGCTTCTTTCTTTATCGCCGGCTGATTGATCGCAAGAATTTTAGGGAAGGCACCTATGCCGGGGACATCACCCTGGTGAACTGGCCGATGAACGACTATCTGCTGGGTAATTTGTTGGACGTGCCGGAGGCGGAAGCGGCGCAGCACTTGCGGCGGGCCAAACAACTCAGCCTGTCGCTGCTTTATTGGTTGCAGACGGAGGCTCCGCGTCCGGATGGCGGGGCGGGGTGGAAAGGGCTGCGATTGCGGCCCGACCTGGTGGGAACTGAGGATGGTTTGGCGAAGTATCCTTACATTCGGGAGAGCCGCCGCATCCAGGCGGAGTTCAGGGTGACGGAACAGCACGTGGGCACCGAGGCGCGGGCGAAAGCCACGGGGCTCAAGAGCAACGAGGTGACCGCGGAAACGTTCAAAGACTCAGTGGGAATTGGCAGCTATCGGATCGATTTGCACCCGAGCTCCGGCGGAGACAATTACATCGATTTCAGCTCGCTGCCGTTTCAAATCCCCCTGGGCGCGCTGCTGCCGAAGCGGGTGGAAAACCTCCTGCCAGCCTCCAAGAATCTCGGGGTCACCCATCTGACCAACGGCTGTTTCCGGCTGCACCCGGTGGAGTGGAACATTGGCGAGTCGGTCGGCGCCCTGGCCGCGTTCTGTCTGTCCCGCAAGCTGGCGCCCAGGCAGGTGCGGGCCAAAGGTGAATTGCTGCGGGATTTTCAGAACCTCCTGACGCAGGATGGCGTGCCACTAGGCTGGCCGAAGGTGACGCCGAGGTAAAAAGACGAGCCGGATTAGAGCCGGTTCACAGCCGCAGCCACTTTGTGGAAAACCGCTGATCCCTCGTGGTTTGCACTTGCGTTGAGCAACTCTGGCGGGTAGGACATGCCACTGCCATGCAGCCGCGCCCTCTCATGAACAGCTTCGGTCTGGACCGTCGAATCCTGGTGCTTTGCTGGCTGCTGGTTTGCGCCCTCTATTCGGCGGCGGCCGCCAAGTCCCCATGGCTCGCGCCCGAAGCGCTGACGGCTTCCGCCGATGGGCGGCGGCTCTTCGTGGCCTGTGTGCGTGGGGAATGTGTGGTCGTGGTGGATATCGGCCAGGGCCGGGTAACCCGTTCCATCTCCCTGCCTGGTCCGCCCACTGGTCTGGCGCTGTCGGCCGATGGCGGGCGGTTGGTCGTGACCTGCGGTTCACCGGCCAGCCGCGTCTGCCTTCTGGATCCTGACAAGGGCGGCGTGACTCGCACGCTTCCCGCTGGGCACGCCGCCTGCGCCCCGGTGTTTTCACCTGATGGACAGACGCTCTACGTCTGCAACCGCTTTAACCATGACGTGAGCGTTTTTGACCTTCGCACGGGGAAGGAGACCCGCATCGGCGTGAGACGGGAGCCCATCGCTGCCGCCGTGACGCCGGATGGACGGTGGCTGCTGGTGGCGAATCATCTGCCGCATCAACAGGCGAACACGGACCATGTCGGCGCGGTGATCAGCATCATTGATACCCAGTCGGGCCAGGTAGTGGACGAGCTTTGGCTCCCAAGCGGGAGCGGGGGGTTGAACGACGTGCGCATTTCACCCGACGGGAAGTATGCCGTGGCAACTCACCTGGTCGCACGATTCCAGATGCCGACCACGCAGTTGACCCGTGGCTGGATGAATACCAATGCCAAGAGCCTGATCGATCTTGAACGACGGGAAGTGGTCAATACGATCTTGCTGGATACCGCGGATCGTGGCGCGGCGAATCCCTGGGGAGTCGCCTGGACCGGGGACGGGACTAAACTGGTGGTCGCGCTGGCGGGCACACATGAATTGAGCATTACCGATTTCCCGGCGATGATGGAGAAAATCAAGGGCCTCACGCCAGCGGTGCCGGTGGCCAGTCTGCCGCTCTATATGGCAGTGGCTCGTGGACCCCTGGATATTTCCAACGACCTGTCATTCCTGACGGGAATGAGGGAACGGCGAGGTTTGCCGCCGGGCGACCTCGGCCCGCGGGGGATCGCCGCCATAGGCCGCACGGTTTACACCGCAAAAAACTTAACAGACACCGTGAGTGTCG
>JBBQYD010000656.1:0-2558 GCA_038209025.1 Verrucomicrobiota bacterium
TCCTTCCCCGGGGGCAGGGTGCTTTACGAAGGCGTCGCCATCACCACGGTGAGTTAACCGCCTGCCACTAAATCTTCTTGCCCAAATGCCCCTGGAACTCCATGAACCCGGGGCCGTGACCGCCGGGGGCCATTGACCACCGCCGGGTCCGTTCTTGCGGGCATGTGGCCAGCCCCGGCGTTCCGCCCAAGGCCGGGGCTAACTGAACTGAAACGAAAGCTGCCGGACGGACGGTGGGCTCAGGTTGCTGACGCCCAAGCCAATCAGGCGCAACGGCCCCGACACCAGTTTCTCCCGCCCGAGAAGAAAGCACGCCGTGCGATAAATCTCCCGCGCATCATCCAGGGGTTCTTCCAGGGTGAGCTGGCGGCTCAGTGTGGTAAAGTTGGAGTAACGCAGTTTCACTTGCACGGTTTGCGCCTCAAGTCGGCGGCGGCGGAGTTTGCCGGCCACCTCCTCGGCTTGCGCGCGCAATGAACGCCGCAGGACGCCCCGATCATCCGTATCCCTTAAAAACGTCTCCTCACTGCTGATGCTCTTGATGGTGTCATCAACCTCCAGCGGACGGTCATCCCGGCCAAAGGCGAACTGCTTGAGTTGGGCGGCAAATGATCCGACCAGCGCGCGCAAATCGCCCGGATAATCCTGCAGGTCACCAATGGTCCGCACCCCGGCTCGATTCAAAATCTCCTCGGTAACCTGGCCCACACCGTGAACCGCCCGAACCGGCATCGGACGCAGAAACCCGGCCTTGTCGCGCTCGGGGATCAGGGTCAAACCGTCGGGCTTGTGAAGATCGCTGGCGAGCTTCGCGAGGAACTTGTTTCCGGCAATGCCAATCGTGGCTGTCAACCGCCGTTCATTTCGGATGCGCAATTTGAGTTCCCGGGCCAGCGGCAGCGCCGCCACCAGCGCCTCATCCAAATCAACTGGATGGCCTGCCTGGCACAAGGAATCGTTAGCGAACGCGGTGGAGACGTCCAGGTAAGCCTCATCGATGCTCGTCTGCTCAATCACCGCGCCGGGCACGGCAATGAGGCGCATGATTTCGGCGGATTCGGCCTGGTAGGTTTCCATTCGCGGGGAGATGAATACGCCGGTGGGGCAAAGCCGGCCCGCTGTGGAGCTGGGCATCGCCGAGCGCACCCCGAACTTGCGCGCCTCATAACTCGCCGCGCAGACCACTCCGCGCTGCGTGGGCGGGCTCCCCACGATGACCGGACGCCCCCCCAGCTCAGGGTGATCCCGCTGCTCTACCGAAGCGTAGAATGCGTCCATGTCCAAATGAAAAATCACCCGGAACATGGGGTCCTTCCAGGGTCGATGCCGGCCCGCATCCCGCTAGGCTTCCTCGTCCTCTTCCTCCTCGAAATCCTGTTCGTCGATCCACACTTCCTCGATCCACTCCGCGAGGTCCGTCCAGCCGTCCTCGGTCTGGCCATCGTGCGACCAGTAAACGACGCTGCCGTCCTGGCCCAGACAGTAATAATCGCTATTGCTTCCGCAGAAAGGCAGCAGGTCGTCGGGCACGCCCAGATCCCAGGCCAGTTGGGCCATCTGAACCAGGTCCACGTGCCCGGCTCCCGGCGTGACCACCGCCGGTTCCACCGCTCCGTACGACACATCGCTCCCGTGCAGCAGGAAATACCGGTAATCCGCGTGGAAATGGCAGTCCAGCGCCTGTTCCGCGGCGTCCACCTCGGCTTCGGTGGGCAGCCGCCGCGGGTTGGGCACCGGCTCGTTCAGGTGACGCAGTTTTTTGATGATCGCAGGTAGTGACATATATGGGCTTTTGAAATTATCGGTCGGCGGCAGCCGCGCGCGCAAGCAGGACTTTTTGGGTGGGCACGTAGTTAGCCGCGAATTGCCGGCGATACTCGGCAAAAGTGCCCCCGGCGATGGCAGCTCGAATTTCTTCCATGACCTTGAGATACATGCGGGTGTTATGGACGCTTAGCATTCTCAACCCAAGTATTTCTCCCACATTAAGCAAATGACGCAAGTAGGCACGCGTAAAATTCCGGCAGGCGTAGCAATCACAGTCCTCTTCAATCGGCCGGAAATCGGCCTTATACGCGCCGCCTTTGACACTGATGCTCCCTTTGCGCGTGAACGCGGTCCCATTCCGGGCCACGCGGGTAGGCAGCACGCAATCAAACATATCAACGCCCCGCGCCACCAACTCGACAAGCTGGGCCGGGGTGCCCAAACCCATCGCGTAACGGGGTTTATCCGCCGGGAGGAACGGCTCGCTGATCTCCACTGCCTTAAGCATCTCAGGCTCCGGTTCGCCCACGCTCACCCCCCCGATGGCGTAACCGTCGAAATCCAAGGCGATCAGCGCCCTGGCGCATTCCTCGCGCATCGCGGCATGGATGCCGCCTTGCACGATGCCAAAGACCTTTTGGCCGGGTGCGCGCGGTTGCTCGCGGCATTCGCCCGCCCAGCGAATGGTACGTTCCACGGCGGCGCGCAGTTCCCGCGGCGTGCTGGTGTGCGCCGGGCAGTCATCAAAGACCATGGCAATATCGGATCCCAGCTCCCGCTGGATCCCCATG
>JBBQYD010000657.1:0-2551 GCA_038209025.1 Verrucomicrobiota bacterium
CCTGAGGCACCAGCACCAGCGCACTATACGGAAAAGCCTCGTAAACCCCTGGGCGCGGAAAGTTTGACCCTGGTCCACCCGGCCCACGCTCCAGGCCGTTAATCCCCGGTTCGCGGGATTTGTTCGATGGCCAATTCGTGAGCCATAGCCAATTGGTCGGGTTTTGCCAAGGCACCGTTGAGGAATTCGGCGCTGCATTGGTGATACCCTTTGGCTCGGATGCCTTCAACTCACCCCGGAAAAGAGTTATAGCCACCGGCAGCGCGCAGTGTTCTCAGCGAGCCCGGCCCCGATCTGCGTTCGGGAGACGCGGCCAATGAAGCTGCCTGGCGATCTGAAACGGGTAAAACCAGAGCCGAGCGCGCTTGCCTTCTCCAGAGCCATGCTGCTGGCTGAGTTAATATAGTTGACAACAAATAGCAATTCGTAATCCACTGAACACGAAAATTCCATAAAAATTCCATGAAACCGTACACCTATGACCTATCCCACGCGCGGCGGCCAGTCGCGACCGCCGCTCCACATCATCTGAAGCGCGCCTCGTGGCGACTCGGCCTGCTGGCGGCTGCGTGTCTTCTGGCCGGCGGCGGTCCTGGTTTGGCCGCCACCAAAACCTGGACCAACTCGGTCACCGACATCAACTGGTCAGCCGGCATCAATTGGTCAGGAAATGGCGCGCCGGGTATTTTGGACACCGCGCAGTTTGGCAGCACTGGCGCGGCGACCACGCCGGGCGAGGTCAACTGCATTGTTAATGCCAATACCACCATCAAGTCTTTGTATTTCTACAATACGAACGGCCTTCTTTCCCACGACATCCGGATCGCCGATGGGGTCACGTTATCGTTTACCAATACAACGACCGGTTACGCCATTTGGAGTCATGCCAACGATGCAGCGATAACCGACACCGGCACCCAACTCACGAATATCATCTCCGGGCCGCAAGGCTCCATTGTGATCAATTCTGTGGCCTACCCTGGCGCGTATGTCGCGTCATATGCGGGAGGCACCGATGTAAGGGCCCTTTTGGACATGTCCGATTTGGGTAGCTTTACGGCGTATTTGACCCGTTTTTATGTTGCTCCTACCGGCGGGGGAACCAGCGGCATCAACCGGGAATCGGGCACGGTGAAATTGGCGAGGACCAACCTGATTTACTCATCGTTCATAGGCCCCGGCGGTCGCGGCATTCTGATTGGTCTCAACAATAACAATCCCGCCCCCGGTGGCACACTGGAACTTGGCCAGACCAACGCCATTTTCAGCGATACTGGGATGGATGTCGGCATGAGAAGGGCTAACGACAGCCGACTATACTTCAATCCGAGCTTCGTGAATCCGACGGCCTACTTCCGGAACCGCACAGGGGGGCGCCAGGGCGTTTGGTGGATCGGCAGCTCCGAAGAGGTTAGCTTCAACGCCGCCGGCGGGGGGTATGCTCAGGGCACGGTTGATTTCTCCGGTGGCACGGTGGACGCGCTGGTGGACCAGATTGTCATCGGTCGTTGCGCAACCAATCTGGCCTATCCGACTGGCGGGCGGGGCTTTCTCAAGTTAACGGCAGGCACGATCAATGCCATGAACATCACCAACGGGGATCAGAATAAGGATAACGATCCGAGCGCGGTGGGGCAAGTGGACGTGGGCGGTACCGCACAACTGATCGTCAACACCTCGTGGCAATTGGGAAACTTCAAAGCGCCAAGGAGCGGAGATAGCCTCTCCTCGGCTGTGCTGAACGTCGGGACGATCGGCGGCGGCGGCGGTTCGGTGGAAGTCGGCGGCCCCATCACCACGACGCGCGATCCGGCCAATACAGACTCGAGCAGTGAAATCCACATCGTGAACACGGGGAGCCTCAAAGCGAGAGGCACCGTCGGCCCGCTCAACACGCTCGAACTCAGCAACGGCACGCTGACGCTCGACTACGGCGCCGCAGCGCCCACGACCACCCCGGTTTGCTTGACCACCAATCTCAACACGGCGCCGTCCAGCAGGCTCAACGTGCTCGGCACCTCCTTCCCGTCCACGGGCCAGTTCCCGTTGATCCAATACACAAGCTGGGCGTCCGGCAGTTTTAGCGATTTCTCCACGCTCACCATTCCCGGTCCGGTCGGAGGATATATCTCCAACAACGTCGCCAACAGCTCGATTGACCTGGTCGTGACCAATGTGCTCATCACCACCTGGACCGGGCGAACCAACGGCGTGAATACGGGGGTCTGGGACATCAACGCCACCCCGAACTGGAAGGACCAGAACGGGACGACCAGCACCTACCAGCAACCGTCCGCGACCGGCAACCCGGTGATCTTTGACGACTCCGCTCCGGGCACGACCACGGTTGACCTCACCACGAGCTCCTTGGCCCCCATTTCCCTCACCGTCGCCAATTCCTCGTTGACCTACACCTTCAGTGGCAGCGGCAGGGTGACCGGCATCACCAGCCTGACCAAGAACGGATCGGGCTCCCTAAGGCGCTGGTAATAAATAAAGGTAGCAACTATTGAAGAAATGGACTATGATGGCTTTCCATGAGTTCCATTGC
>JBBQYD010000658.1:0-2549 GCA_038209025.1 Verrucomicrobiota bacterium
GGCAATCATCAGTCAACTCCGTTCATTCTGGCGGCTGACTCCGCCCTCCTGGCCACGGAGGCGGCTCCCCATGGCACCCGCTTCCCCACCCAGTCGCCAATCATGCCGAGGAGGTTCCGCGGACGTGTCGGAGTGACCAGCACCGAAGTCAGGAAAGCGCGCAACTCTTGGATGGTCACCCCGCGAAATAACTGACCCTGGCAGGCATAGGAAACCGCGCCAGTCTCCTCCGACACCACCACCACCACGGCGTCGGTTTCTTCGCTCAATCCGATTGCCGCCCGATGCCGCGTGCCCAGCGACTTGCTCAATCCCTGCATCTGGGTCAGGGGGAAAATGCAGGCCGCGTAGGCGATGCGGTCCCCTTTGATGATGACCCCGCCGTCGTGGACGGCGTTGTTGGGAAAGAATATGGTTTCGAGCATCTCCGGGGTGGCCTGGCAATCCACCATAATGCCGGATTCAACCGCTTCCTGAAGGTGAATGGACTGCTCAATGGCCATCAGCGAACCAATGCGCAGATCCGAAAACCGCTCCACCGCCTGGATGATGACTTCAATCGTTTCGCGCTGCTCGTAAGTCGTGGCCAGGATCGGGAATTTGCCCAACTCGGCCAGCATGCGCCGCAGCTCCGGCTGAAAGATGACCAGCACTGCCAGCACAAAGATGGCGGAAAACGAGACCAGCAAGTATTGCAGGACCTTCAACTCAAGCATGAAGCTCACCAGCGCCAGCGTGAGCAGCACCACCAGGAACCCGGTCACCACCGGCGCCCCGCGGGTCCCGCGGATGAAGCGAAAGGCATAGTAAATCCCAATGGCGAGAATCAGTATCTCCACCACGGGACGCCAGTCACTTATCAGCAGACGCCACATCGATTTTTCGCTTTTCCAAGACTGCCTCTGTCATGCGCACGGCCTGCACCGTCTCGGCCACATCATGCGCACGGATGATGCGCACACCCGCGGCAATCGCCAGGCACGCGCACGCCAGGGCTCCGGGCAACCGCTGGGAAACCTCCGCGCCGGTCAACTGCCCAATGAACGACTTGCGCGACACTCCCAGCAGCAAGGGGCGCTGCAAATCCAAAAACGCCGCCAGACCGCCCAACAACTCCAGGTTATGTTCCAGCCGTTTGCCGAATCCAATGCCAGGATCCAATATAACTTGCTCCGGGGCCACTCCGCAATCGCGCAAACGCCGCAGGCGCTCCCCAAAAAACTCATGCACTTCCGCCCGCACATCCTCATAGGCGGGATTGTCCTGCATGGTCTGCGGGGTTCCCTGCATGTGCATGCAGACGTAGCCCGCCCCGGCCTCGGCCACGATGTGCCACATGGCGGCCTCCGTGCGATTGGCCGCCACGTCATTCACCATGCTCGCGCCGGCTTTCAACGCCGCCCGGGCCACTCCCGGTTTCATCGTGTCAATGGAGATCGGCACGCGCGTCCGGCCCGCCAACCCTTCGATCACCGGCAGCACCCGCCGCAGTTCCTCCGCCTCGCTCACCGGCACCGCGCGCGGACGGGTCGATTCGCCGCCCACATCCAGCAGGCCCGCCCCTTCAGCCTCCAGTTTCAGCGCGTAATCAATGGCGCTCGCCGCATCCGGCAGCGCCCCGCCGTTCGAAAAGGAATCCGGGGTCACGTTCACGATCCCCATGACCAGGGCCGGGCCGGGATGCGGAAAGACAAACTGTCGCGCGCGAAACTCGGTCATGACGGTGGTGCTCGAAGCTCCTGCGCAGACCCGGTCTCCATGGCCCGGTGGGGTGCGCGGTGAATGGGTGGCATCAAAGGACCTGCTTAATAACCCGGCCCGGTTTTGGCCATTTGTATCAGCTCAATTTCATACCCCTCAGGGGCGTCTAGGAACGCGATGCCGCCCCCGTCCGCCCTCAGGTGCGGCCCGTCAGAGTAGGAAATACCCAGCTTCTGCAGGCGTTTGTCGAAATCCTCCAGGCTGTCCACCTCAAACGCCAGGTGCGTCAGGTCCGGTTGCACCTGCACGGGACCGCCCGCGGGGAAACAGCAAATCTCAATCAATTCTTCGCTCCCGTCCGTCTTGAGAAATACCAGTTCCGAACCGCGGGGCGACTTGTGGCGGCGCACTTCCTCCAACCCCAGCACTTCGCGGTAAAATCGAATGGTCCGCTCCAGGTCATCCACCCGGTAGCGCGTATGCAAAAGTTTCTTGGCTTTGCTCATGGGCTCAAAATAACGCTGAATCAAATCGAGGCAACCGCTTTAGGCGGGCTTGGCCCAGGCCATCAGGTCGCTGGCGGGACGGGTCTGGATGGGAACGGTTCTTTGCCGCTCCAGTTCATCGCGCAATTCCCACCACAGTCGTTGGGGATCTTTCGACCAAACCAGCACCCAAAATCCCCCTTGGCCCGGCACGGGGCCGCTGCGCCATTCATACTCCATGCCTCCAAACCAGCGGAGTTGCTTCAGGAACGAGTCGCAAAACGCCGTCTCGAGCCACGTGCAAGGGATCTTGAGCGGTTGTCCGTCTCGCGCATTCCGCTGCACGCGGCCATAGTTGGCGAG
>JBBQYD010000659.1:0-2533 GCA_038209025.1 Verrucomicrobiota bacterium
GACTCCATCTGCCGCATTGTATCCAGCAGAACACCCACCAAAATCAACATGCTCGTGCCACCGAAAAACGTGGCAACCGCGTTCGGAATCTGCAGCTTCGAATACAGCAGAATCGGAATAATCGCTATGACGGTTAAAAAGACCGCGCCCGCCAAAGTAATCCGGTGCATTGCGTTGTGCAGGTAATCACTCGTTGCCTGCCCGGGACGAACGCCGGGGATGTAACCGCCATTTTTCTTCAAATCATCCGAGATTGTCAGTTCGTTGAACTGCGTGGCCACCCAGAAGTACGAGAAGAACAGGATCATCAGGGCATAAAGCGCCACATACAGGAAAGCGCCGTCCGCCAGCATCCGGGCGGTTTTAGTCAACACGTCGGAAATCAATTTTGCCCCCTGATTGTTCCAAGAACCGAAGGCTTGACCGGCAAACAAGAACAGCTTTTGTGGGAACATCAGAATCGCCTGGGCAAAAATGATCGGCATCACCCCCGAGTAGTTAACCCGCAGCGGCATGAAAGATGTGCCGCCGGAATACACCTTTCGGCCTACGGCGCGCTGGGCGTATTGAACTGGTATCTTTCGCTGCGCCTGAGTAATGGCGATGACGCCGGCGATCACGACCGCCAGGAGGATCAGGAGCATCAATCCGTGACCCAGGGGACTAAACTGCCTCACCACATCGGCAGCCGGGAAAAACATATCTTTCAGCGCGACAACCGCCTGGGGCAACCGCGCCAGAATGCCTATGGTAATGACCAACGACACTCCGTTACCGATACCTCGATCGGTGATCTGCTCTCCCAGCCACATCAGCATCATCGTGCCGGTGGTCAGTATCAACGTGGTTTGTATCCGGTAAAACCATAACTGCGATTCTTTGTACAACACCAGGTTACCAATACCCTGACCGAAAATTCCCTCGGGCCGCTCCCACTGCATCGCCATGAAGAACCCCTGCCCCAGGCATAGCGCCACCGTCAAATAACGGCCATACTGAATAATCTTGGTGCGTCCACCCTCCTCGCGAGCCAGTTTGCTCAGTTTGGGAACCACCGCAGTGAGCAGCTGGATGATAATGGTCGCGCTAATGTATGGCATGATGCCCAGAGCGCCGATTGCGCAGTGTTCGAGAGCGCCGCCCGTGAACAGGCTGTACATGCCCATCAGCGAGTTTCCACTTTGGCTCTGGCGGGCAAAAAATTCAGCCAGCACGCCTCCGTCCAATCCAGGAACCCGCACCACGGCCGCCAACCGACAAATGGCCAGCACCACCAAGGTGAAGATAATCCGGGATTTCAACTCCGGAATTTTGAAACAATTGGTAAATGTGTTGAGAATGGATTTGAACATGTTAGTTCAAAGTATAATTAGGACTTGGCGGCCACGGGCTTGGGCTTCACCACTTCACAGCTGCCGCCCTTGGCCTCAATCTTGGCTTTGGCTGAAGCGCTAAAGGCATCGGCGGTCACAGTCAGTTTCCGGGTGAGTTCACCGGTACCGAGGATCTTGATTCTGAGAGGCTTGCCGTTGGCCAGCCCGGCTTTGCGCAAAATGTCACAATTCACGGCGGCGCCGTCCTCAAACTGGTTCAGTTCCGACAGGTTGATGGGCAGGTAGCTGACGGTGTGCCGCGCATTATTGAATCCGCGTTTGGGAATGCGGCGGATGAGGGGCATCTGGCCGCCTTCAAAGCCAATGCGGATGGAACTGCCGGAGCGGGCGGTTTGACCCTTGCCACCACGACCGCTGGTTTTGCCATGGCCGCTGGATTCGCCCTGGCCCAACCGCTTGCGGCGGTGCTTGGCTCCCGGGCGGGGTTTGAGATCATGTAAACGCATAAATTAAACAATAGCGGGGGTTGCGGCTGCTTCGCCAGCCGAAATTGCCTCAGGGGCTTTTGGCGCAGTCTTGAATTCCAAGCCGCGTCCTTTCAGAATGTCCTCGCGCAAACGCAGGCTCAGCAACCCCTGCAAGGTGGCCTTGACCACATTCGCGGCGTTCTTGGACCCGAGCGATTTCGAAAGCACATCCTTCACACCGGCCGATTCCAGCACGGCGCGAACCGTCTTCCCGGCGATGATGCCGGTGCCCGGGGAGGCCGGGCGCAGCAATACTTTGGCGCCGCAGTAGTGCGAAAACACCTCATGCGGAATGGTCGGCCCCTTCAGCGAGACCGGAGTCAGCTGGGCGCGGGCCATTTCACCACCCTTGCGGATGGCATCGGCCACTTCGCCGGCTTTGCCAAGCCCAATACCCACACGGCCGCGCTTGTCGCCGACCACAATCAGGGCGCTGAAATTAAAACGCCGGCCACCTTTAACGACCTTGGCGGAGCGGTTAATGAAAACCACCTTCTCCATGAGGTCCTCACCCCCGGAGCCGTGATCATCCTGGCCGGGGCGGGGACGACGAGGCCGGAATCCACCTCCGCCACCTCCGCGACCACCGCGATACTCTGGACGAGCCTCAGCGCGCGGCTCCGCGCCTTCAGTTTTGGGTTTGTCAGCCGTAGTATTGTTCTCCATGGGACT
>JBBQYD010000660.1:0-2530 GCA_038209025.1 Verrucomicrobiota bacterium
GGGAGGCGCGCACATCGAGTATTTCAGGGGCATCTCCAACCCTATTGGCGTTAAGATCGGCCCCTCGATCAAACCGGAGGAAGCGGTGGCGCTGGCCCGGCGCTTGAATGCGGCCAACGATCCCGGGCGCCTCACCTTCATCCACCGGTTTGGCGCCGATAAAGTGGAGAGCTGCCTGCCGGCCCTTGTGGCGGCAATTCAGGCGGATGGCGCCAGGGTGCTGTGGTGCTGTGATCCCATGCACGGGAATACCGAGACCACCAAGCGCGGCATCAAGACACGCCGTTTCGAGAACATCCTGCATGAACTTGAAGCCTCGTTCTCCATCCTGCGCGCCCAGGGCCTGGAGTTGGGCGGGGTCCACTTTGAATTGACCGGGGAAAACGTCACCGAATGCATCGGCGGAGCCTGCGGCGTTACCGAAGCCGACCTCAGCCGGGATTACCGCTCACAAGTTGATCCGCGCCTGAATTATGAGCAAGCCATGGAAATGGCCCTGGTGCTCGGGAACCTCATGCGCTCCAGCCGGCGGTGACCTTTTCACCGCTGAGGGCCGCAGCCTCGGAACTGCCCGGCCCGCGCGAGCCGCGCAGTGCCGTTTGACACACTGCCACCCGCCAGCCTGAGGCGGCGAGTTGCCCCGGGTCTTTGATTTTTTCTTCGTGTTCATCGCCTGCTTCGTGGTAAAAAAAGATCGATGCACCATAGCGCAGACGAGGCTCATGAAGGGTCCGGGTCCTTCGGTAACAATCCGTTCGCCGGGCTTCAAAGCGAGGGACTGCCGCCGGGTCCGCCCGATCAGCCGCAGCCAGCCAAGCCCCGGAAAAGCCGCGGACGCGTGGATATCATCCGCCAAAAAGCCGGGCGCGGTGGCAAGACGGTGACGGTGGCAACGAACTTCGTGGGCATCGGGTTGCCTGAGAAAGAGGAACTGGCCAGAAAGATGCAGAAAACTTGCGGCACCGGGGGCACCGTCAAGGAAGGCCACATTGAAATCCAGGGAGACAAGCGGGCTGAGGTGGCCCGCATTCTCGAGGAAGCCGGTTTCCGGCCGGTGTTCGCCGGAGGCTGAGCCGCGCGGCCGGGCCATTCTCGGTGTCACCGCCTTAACGGCGAGATTTCACCTTGGACGAATAGCGGTAGTTCGCGCGCCGATCGGGTGCGCTGTCCCCATTCACCCCGAGTTCGGAAACATCGCCGAAGCTTTTGATGTTGTCCGCCCAGTGAAAGTCAAATTCCGGAGCCCCACCGGTCTTCTCCACCAAGGCGCGCCGAATCGAAAGCTCCATTCCGTTTCCGTTCACCCGGCAGAGAGCCTTGCCCACCGGTTCCCATTTGCCCGCACGCCACGCGTGGACGGTTGCCTCCCCCTTGCCCAGCACCTGGTGATTCACCACGTAATCGTAGCCCAGCCAGCCGGTGGCTGCGTTTTGATCCGTGTCCAGCAGGAGGAGCATCCAGTGCTGCCCTTCCGGCGGGGTGATTTTGCCGGCGGTTTGTGCGTAGAAATAGAGATTTGCTTTGTCATATCCGGCTTTGAGTATCACGAAGTCGTTTCTGCCCGTATCATTGCGATAAACCAGGTCGCCATACCCAGGGTGATCACGGTGCGTGATATCGCCAATGTGGTCGCGAAACTCCGGACTGACCTTTGTCCAGTCGGCAAACGAGCCGTCAATTTTGATCCGGCTCGGCCCCTCCGCCAACGGCAGTTCGCGCACGCCTTTGAACCGCCGCACCCAGGCGGTGAGCTGATAGTAGTAGTCATCCGTGTGTCCGCCCCGCATGGGCTCGCAATCCCGGCTATACTCCTGGGTGTATTGATCCACGAACAAACCGCCGGGATAGTAACAGTCTGAATCCTTGTATTTGCTCCATTCTCCGTAACGGCCCGCCACCCACTCGTTCCAGCCGGTAACAAAAATGAACTTGGGGTCCACCTGCAGGGCGCGCCGCCATTGTTCCTCGAAGTTGAGCCCGAGGTTGACCGCGCCCGGACGGGTATCCTTTGCGCCATTATGCCAGCTTCGGCCCATGGCGCCGGCTTTGTGGCTCATCGGCGCCGGCCCGGGCGTGTTCGGGAGCGCGTTTTGCGCCACCCCTACGCTCATTTGCTCAGCCTCCCCCAGGGCGTTGGTGAACACATGCTGCGGATGCACCTCCAGCCAGCTCCATTGATCGGCTCCGCTGGGGCCCACCCAATAATCCGGCATCGGGCGGCGGAAGGTAAAGAAGGCCAGCATCGCCTCGTCATGGATTTGGTCTTTGCTGGCGAGCAGCAAGGGTTTGCCTTCCCACATGAACCACAGGTCTTTCCAGAGTCCGGGTTGGTAGAGATCACGCCAGAGTTGGTCAGTGACGGCGTTTGGCGACCCAAATGGCGCGAGGAACGCGATGCAGGGCGTGCGCGCACCCTCCTTCCGCATGGCCGCATATTCCCGGCAAAGGGCTTCGTATTGCTCTTTCCACGTGAAGGGCGGGTTGGTGGTATCGAACACGATCACATCCACGCCCGCATTGGCCAGCATGC
>JBBQYD010000661.1:0-2503 GCA_038209025.1 Verrucomicrobiota bacterium
CCTGCCATCCTGCCACACCCGCCCCCTGCACCGTAAGACGGCCCCGCCGGACGGTTACGATCGAACAACAAAGGCGCTAAGAAAAGAATCAACCTAAACGGAGCAGTCTGAGAGGCTGGCCAGCGTGGCAACTATTTGGCATTGTCGCGGATGCCATTACAAATTGCTCCCATTTCTGCTCACCTTTCAGTGAGGCACCCCCGCTGCCCGATCATCTGCACCTGGACACCTGCGGTGGCCTCGTTCGGGTGGAATTTGACCCGGACGCCCCCGTCACTCCTCGAGGCCGTCGAACACGCCCAAACCCCAACCGCTCCCCAGAAAGCCGAAGTCCTGGCCTTTGGCAACATCGCCGCTCTTTGCGACCAAGCGGCCCGACTTCGGTTGGTCGAACTCATCGACGCCCAACTCTCCAGCCAGGCCTTTTGAAACCACATGGACCGGGTCAGCGAAACGGACATCACCGCCATCGAGAACCGCTTGTCCGAGCAATTGGCGCGCGACTTTAAACTCAACTCGAGCCGCTACAGCGCTTTTAGGTCATACATCGCCGATCTTGATTCCACGCCCATCCCACGGGCCTGTCCTCGCGCTTTCCCATCATTAACTTGTAAAGTCCCGCCAGCCTCAAAATCACTTTCTCAGGGCGCGCAGCAGGTTGAGGTTCTTCACATCCTCATGCAGGTCTTCAGACTTGGGGGTTTCCAGGCAGCCGGGATGATTGGCAAAGCGCGGGTCATTCAGGATATGCACGAAGCCGTCGGCCCCGATCTTCCCCTCGCCGATGTGTTCATGGCGGTCCACGCGCGATCCCAGATCGGTCTTGGAGTCGTTGAGGTGAAACGCGAGTATCTGTCGCAGCCCAATCAACCTGGTGACCGCCTGGATGGCGCTTTGCCAGCCTTCGGACGTGCGGATGTCATAGCCCGCGGCGAAAAAATGGGCGGTATCGAGGCATACGCCGAGTCGTTTCGGGGATTGAACGGCGTTATAAATGGCGGCGAGATGCTCAATGCGGTGTCCCAGGCAACTGCCCTGGCCGGCGGTGTTCTCCAGCGCGATGCGCACGGACGAATCGCTGGTTGCCGCGAACACTTCGTCGAGGCCGGCCACCGCCTGGGCAACTCCCTGCTTCTCGCCAAGGCCCAAGTGCGCGCCGGGATGCAAGACCAGAAACGGAATCCCGTACGCGGTGGCGTATAGGATTTCCTGGATCAAGGACTTGATGGAGTTCTCGCGCGTGGGGGAAGGCGGACCGGCGAGGTTGATGAGGTAACCGGCGTGGCCAAATATTTTTTTGATGCCGCTGCTCTTCACAGCCAGCGCAAACCGGTCGCAATCCTGCGGCCAGGGCGCTTTGGCAAACCACTGCTTGTTATTCTTAACAAACACCTGCACGGCGTCACAGCCGATGCTTTGGGCGCGCTCGATGGCCCGGTAAAGGCCGCCGGCGGTGGACATATGAGCGCCGAGTTTCACAGCGCCAGCATTATAGCGTTTCCGGCTGGCCCAGCAACTGTGCCACTCGGGCAAGCAGGCGTCCGGCGGCACCGCCGTCCAGCACCCGGTGATCGAAGCTCAACGTTACGTTGGCCTCCATCACGGGCACGAACTGGCCCTTGGCCTCATCCCAGCTTGGCGCCTTGCGCGCCGCGCCCATCCCCAGGACGAGAGTTTGCTCCGGCAGCGGAATGGGGGTGGCCCAGGTGAGTCCAAAGGTGCCAAAATTCGTGACGGTGGCAATGGAGCCGCCGGTGGCATCGATGGGCAGCTTGCGTTGGTGGGCCAGCCTGATCAATTCGTCGTAGCGCTCCACCAGCGAGAGCAGCGGGATCCGATCGGCGTTGCGGATGACCGGCACGAGCACGCCTTCCTCGGCTTCCACGGCGAAACCGACATCAATGGAGGAGGGGTGGACTATCTGGTTGCCAATGAGGCGGCCGGCGGGTGCGCTGTTCTCGGCCAGGGCAATGGCCAAAGCCCGCAAGGCGTAGAGTGCGGGACCGGGCCGGGGCTGGCAGCTTTTCCGATGCACCAGCAGCGGATCGAAGCACACCGGCAAAGCAACGGTGGCCAGCGGCCGGGTCCAGCTTCGCCGCATGGCATCGGCCACGGCCACACGCATGGACGAGGCATGGGTGAGCTTGTGCTTTTCGAGGTTTTGAACGAACAGTTCGAAATCCTTGATGGTCACCCGGCCAGCCGCGCCGCTGCCCGGCAGCCCGGCCAGGTCCGCCGCATGCAAGCCCAACTCCATCATGCGGGCTTTGAGCCGGGGGGAAAGGTAGCTGACTCCGGCGGCGTCCGCCGGCACGGGCAATCCCCGAACGGTTGGTTTTACGGTCCGGCGAGCCTCGGCTTGGGGGGTGGTCCCGGAGGTTCCGTTTTTTTCCGGGACCTGATTCAGCGCGGGAGCCTGGGGCGCATCAAGGCCCAGCCGCGCGGCGTCTTCCGCGCTGGCATCCAGGAAGCCCAGCGTGGCGCCCACCGCGTAGCTTTCATT
>JBBQYD010000662.1:0-2484 GCA_038209025.1 Verrucomicrobiota bacterium
CGTCGTGGTGGATGAGTTCGGCTTCACCGAAGGTAGCGACAACGTCGCCGTCCATCCGCGGCGACCGGGCAAACGCCTGGCTCCGGTTGGGTTGGTTCTGGGAGTCCGGGCGGCATGAACGATCGCGAACCAACGCGGGTGTAAAGGTTTGATGGGTCATATTCATTTTTCGTTTTTCGTTTCAGCTTCGTCATTCACGCTACCCGTGGGCGTCTGTGAGTGCCATTGCACCGATCGTGCCACGAATTGAGAGCATTGATTTACAGGGGGTTGAGCGCATAGAGTGCGGTGATCGGCCGGCTTGGGGAGAAACGGCTGACCAGGCTTGCGATAAGTAACTGACCCGGTTTCAACCGCAACCCCACGCGCTTCGCCAACGCGGCCTGATTTTCAAGGTGCTTCAACCCCTCTCACCTGCCAGCATATCTGGCATGGCAAATGCAATGGCTCCAAAGGCAGCGCCGATCGCGGAATGCCCCGCCGCCTCCACCGTGTGCCCTTATGACAACGAGATCTCGAAAACGAGCGGAGCTCCAATGAGCCGCGTGCTGGCGGCCTTGTCGCGGTTGCCCAGACCATGGACCGTTGTGCTGGCCTTGATGGTGGCCGCGCTGGTGGGCGGAATGGACTACGCCACAGGCTCTGACTTCGAGGAAACCGCCATTTATCTCATACCGATTGGTTGGGCCTCCTGGGCTGCCGGACGCAAGGCCGGCCTGCTCCTGGCAACGGTCTCCGTCTGTTTCGCCACGGCTGTTGACGTGACGTCCGGGCGTGCTTACGCCCATCCGGCAATTTCCTACTGGAACGCCGTGATGCTGCTGACGGTATTTGTCGTGGCCGTTTACTCGATAACCGCGGCTTTGCGCGCGTATCGGTCATTGGCTGAGGCCCAGGCTTCCTTGCGGAACGCGAATGAGGGCCTGGAGGAGACGGTGCAGCAAAGGACCGCAGCCCTGCGATCCGAGATCGCCGAGCGCCAACGCATGGAGCAGGCCAAGCTTCAGGCCGAACGTTTGTTGGAGAGGCAGGAGAAGCTGGCCACACTGGGCACGCTCACGGCCGGCATTGCGCATGAAATTCGCAACCCGCTCACGTCGCTGAAGGCGCGCCTCTACACTTTGGAAAAGCATCTCCACGTCGTGCCCGCCGCGAGGAAGGACACGGACATCATCAGCGCCGAGATTTCCCGCCTTGAACGCATCGTGCAGGACGCCTTGAGTTTTGCCCGGCCTGCCGACCCCAAGCTCGCACTCATCGCCGCGGACACGCTGCTGCGCGAGGTTCAGGGGCTGATGTCCACCAGCTTGGAGAACCGGGCAGTGCAACTGGTGGTGGAATCCAATTCGGGATTGGTCATTCGCGCGGACAGCGGCCATCTGAAACAGGTGCTCATCAATCTCGTTCGCAACGCCGTTGACGCCATCGACGGGGCGGGCACCGTCACGCTGCGCGCGCACGCGGCCCGCAGCCCGCTCGCCGGGCGCGAGACCGATGTTGTGGTGCTGGAAGTGAGCGACACCGGCAAGGGCATTTCGCCCGAAATCGAAAAGCGGTTGTTCGACCCTTTCTTCAGCACCAAGGAAACCGGGACTGGTCTCGGCCTGCCCATCGCCGTGCGGATGGTTGAGAAGCATGGTGGCAAGATCGAATATCAGACCGCCCTCGGCCACGGTACGACCTTCGGCGTTGTCTTGCCGCGCGGAATCAGCGATACTTCCGGGAGTGCGAATCGGGACGCGAACAGCCAGGCTTAAAACCGACCTGCCGACTTTCGAGCTTGCTCAGGACCACCGGACGGCCCGGCGGATTCTGATTGCGTTCCTGGTCACCTTCCTCGCGGCACGGCTGCTGGTGCTGCTCATCATGGCGCACCAGCTTCCCGATTTCTTTCTCTATCTGGGCGGGACACACGTGCATCATCTCAATTTCGGCATCTTCCTGCTCGCCACAGTGGGTGGTTATCTGTTGATGAAACCCGCGGCGAACCGCCGTTTGGCGTGCCTGCTTTACGGTGTCGGAATGGGGCTGACGTTCGATGAGTTTGGCATGTGGTTGCATCTGGGCGGCAGTTACTGGCAGCGCGCCAGTTGGGATGCTGTGGCCGTCATTTCCGCCGGATTGGGCCTGTTGGCTTATGGGCCGGCACTGCCGCACAGCCGTCCCCGCCATTGGCTGATGGCAGCTTTGATTTTGTCACTCGTCATCGCTTTCTTCTATTTGCTCGCCGGATCACTCCAGCACGCTGAACGGGCCGTAATTCCCAGGCTTGAACGCATCGAGCAACAGGGACCGCGATAACCGCTCTCATGCCCATCCCCGCGCACATCCTGCTCATCGAAGACGACGCCAGTCTGGCGGCAAACCTCTGCGACGTGCTCAAGGAGGACGGCTTCAAAGTCACCGTGTGCAACCGCGGTGACGAGGGCTTGCGCCACGCCACCAACGACGAGTGCGACGCGGTGTTGACCGACCTGCGTCTGC
>JBBQYD010000663.1:0-2477 GCA_038209025.1 Verrucomicrobiota bacterium
CCTGTTTCGCTGGTGGACGCAGCTTCCGGTCGATCTGGGAATAGAAATACTTCTTGAAGGCGTGCGCGAATCCCAGGGGCCAGCTCTCCGGCGCGATGGCGCCGTGTTCATTGGCATACTCATCCATGTTGAAGGTATGGACGCGACGGCAATTCACGCCAAACTTGTTGATGAGGAAGGCGACCTTCGCATAGGCCGGCCATGGGTTGGGGGTGATGAGCACAATGTCGCGATCCGCGGCGGAGGCCTGCTGGATGCGATGGAACATGTCGGTCACCCACAGGAACTCAAGATCGGCGTCGGGCACCACCTGAATGCGAAAATCGGGGTTCGGGTGCCGGGTGATGTCCCGGCGTTTGATCTTGCGCACCCGCTCAACCGTTTTTTGGTCGCGAAAGGGGATGAACGTTGCGGGGCTGAATTTGAAGTGTTTCATGCGGTTAGGTGGCTCGAATATCCCTGGCTGCCAAGGTGTCTGGGTCGGCATCCGCCCGGTCGAAGAGGCACTTCCCGCCCACCCAGGTTTTGATGGCGTTCAGGTCGGCATCCCAGAGCACCAGGTCCGCATCCGCGCCGGGAGCGATGCGTCCTTTGCCGGTCAATCCCAGCAAGTTGGCCGGGTTGAGAGTGCCCATGGCCCAGATTTGAGATGGTGGCAGGCGCAGCCATTTCACGAGGTTCCTGATCCCGGCGTTCATTGTCAAGGCACTCCCGGCAAGGTAGCCTTCGGTGGCGTGGCGCGCGGCGTCCCCGGGGCTGACTTTAATCCGGTAGCCCCAGGGTGTGTCATGCTCACCGGGAGGCAGGCCGGCCCCAATATTGGAATCGGTGATCAACAGCACCTTCTGCCAGCCTTTGGCCGCCAGGGCGGCACGAATGGCCGCGGGATGCACATGCACTCCGTCGCAAATAAAGTCCACACTGACCCGGGGGTCGGCAAGAATCGCCTCCACCGCTCCGGCGGGACGCACTCCGGCATCCTTTTCTTCCGGCACGGGGAACACATCATAGAAATGCGTGGCATGCCGGGCGCCGGCTTCGATGGCGGCTTCGGTCTGTTCCACGCTGGCGCGCGTGTGCGTGATAAAGGGAAGAATGCCGTTCGCCTTGAGCCACTGAATCACCGGAACAATATGCTTTTGATCCGGGCTGATGGACATGATGCGAATGCGGTGCCCGCCAGCGTGGACGAGGTCCTTCAGCAAGTCCAGATCTCCCGGGAGCGTGGGGCAGGCCGCTCCCCCGAGGGCCACAAAAGGGCCTTCCAGGTGGAACCCGGGCACGAACGCGCCGGTCCCGGCGGGCAATTCCTCCATGAGCCTGGACAAAGGCTCCAGCAACCCGGGTTGGGCCGCCGGAACGATCGTGGGCACCACGCAGGTGGTGCCGTACTGCAGCACGGCCTTCAGCGCGGCGGCAAACGACGCCGGCTCTTGGCTGTAATGATAGACGTGATGATGGATGCCATGAGTGTGGACATCAATCAGGCCCGGCGTGAGCGTTTGGTTTTGGCAATCCATCCGCGAAGCCTCCGCCGGGATCACGGCCGGGTTAAGCGAGACTATCTTGCCATCGGCAATGAGCAGGTTGCCGAACAGCACCCGATCACCGGGCAAAACCATTTGGGCGTTGGCAAGGAGTTGCGCGCGCATGCGACAGATCGCGTGACTTCTGGCTTCCAGAAGTCAGGATTTAGCCAGCACCGCGGCCGCGGTTGCTTTCGGCTTTTGACCCCATTCAAAGTAACCGCAGTCCTCCAATTCCCGGCGAAGTTTGACCGCCTGTTCGGCGGTGATATTCGGCAGCGGCTGCCGGCAGGGGCCGAGATCCACCCCGAGCCAGCCCATGATGACTTTCGAAGCCCCCAGGTAGCCGTAACCGAACAGCAGTTGAATCAGCGCGGTGCCCAGACGCTGCTGCTCGCGGGCGGCGACCAGGTCGCCCCGCAGGAGGGCCGCGATGGCGCGCTGGAACACGGGAGCCGCAAAATTGTAGGTGCTGCCCACCGCGCCGGTGCCGCCCAGCGCGAAGGCCGCCAGCATGTACTCGTCGATGCCCCAGGGAATGTCGAACGCTCCGTCATCAGCCTGGAGACAAAGTTGATACGCCATCAGGTCGTTGTTGGTAAACTTGATGCCGTTCAACGTGGGAATGCGATCGGCTGCCACCGAAAGAAAGGCGGGCATGGAAAAGTGAGTATTCGTCAGGACCGGCACATCATAGAAATAGAACGGCGTGTGGGGGGCCGCCCCGGCGATTTCGGCGCACCAGTCCACCAGGGTCTCCAGGGAGCGGGCTTTGAAGGAATATGGGGCAATCGCCGCAATGGCCGCGGCGCCCAACTTGTCCGCCTGAGCGGCCAGTTCCCTGGCGTCCGGCAGGCAATTGGAGCCCACATGAAGGATTACCTTGAGCGGCGTGCCCCGGGTTGCCTCCATCCACCGTTGCGCAAGCTGCTGACGCTCTTTGAAAGAGAG
>JBBQYD010000664.1:0-2452 GCA_038209025.1 Verrucomicrobiota bacterium
TAAGCAGTTCGACCATCAACGTATCCTCCTTCACCTCCCAGAGCCGGAGTGACTCGCCTTCCACACGCAGCACCCGGTGGTCGGTGGGGATTTTCACCCGGAGCTGTTTCAACTCGCCCTGGCTGACCTGGTAATCGAGGCTCGCCCGGGTGTTCAGCACCCCGCCACCAAGCGTGGCCAGGGCGGTGTTTTGAACAAAAACTGTGGCGGCGATTTCCGCCGCCCGCTTCACCCGGGGGGTCCAGTTCATCTCGAACCTGCCGACCGCCCCGATCACCGCTCGCACCGCGGTTTTTTCACCCGTGGTCGTTCGCTCGAAGGTCACCGCCGTCGGAAACTCCACGTCGGCGTCGGGCTCATCGATGGTCAGGCTGACCTCGCTTGCCAGGGCCGCGGGGATGGTGAACGCCAACTGCCTGCGGCTGATGTCCCCGCCCAGTTTCACCACCAGCTTGAATTGGAGACTGGCCTCGCCGCGCCCCGGCATGATGACCCCAATTCCCCGGGCGTCTCTCACAAGTCGCGCGTCGCCCTCAGTTTTGAAGGTCTCCACGCTCACCTCGTCCCCAAAAAGCGGAATGACCAGGTTGGTGGTGGCGGCGGCAACGCGCACCGTAGCCTCGAATCGGGCCACCTTCTCACCCACGGTCCCGGAGTAACTTGCGGAGTGAATGGAGATCGCATCCGGCAATCCGGCTGAGGCGGTTTGGGCGGAAAGCGACTGCATCGAAAGCGCCACCGCGAGGAAAACGAGCGATACGGCGGGCCCCGCATCAGCGCGATCCGCAACCGGCGGTGGAGTTTGCCTGCCCACGAGCTTCTTCTGCCGGCGCTTCCACAGCCGATATGCACCCCAGGCGATCAGCAGGCCAAGGATGGCTGGGATCATCGCGATCAAGGCCACATGCAACAGCCGCCACATCAGCAACAGGCTGATCACCGCCCAACCCACCAGGGCGGCGGCCACGGCCATCCAAAAACTCTTGCGCTCACCGGTCATCAGGAAGAACCCCAGCAACCCCAGGCCCAGCAGAAACGCGCAGACCTGCATCGTCATTTGCACCGCCCGATAGGCTTTCAAACGCATCATCGAAACACTGACCTTGAGCGGTTCGCTGCCGGCATTGAGCACCTTGGTGAAGCTAAAGGCCTGTCCGGCTCGGGGAATCTCAATACGAATGGGCCGGACCCCCGAAGCGGTGGCTTTGCCCGCGGGTGCGGCGGCGTGAACGGACGTTGCGGCTCCCGCCACCGGCGATCCATGAGTGACCGCGCTGTTCGCGGACACACGGCCAGCCAATCCAGGTGCGGCGGACGGCAGAGCGGTCAGCGTTCGCGTGGACCGCTCCGGCCGGCGGACCAGGTACCCGGCGATCTCGGTCGCCGGGACAGTTGGAGTCGGGGCATTGGGAGAAATCACGGCTCGCGGCAGCCCGGCGTCCCGTTGCATCGCCTGGTCGAATTTTTCCTGGTTCAACACTTGCACGCTGCCATCGGCAAACAGCACGGCCCGGCCTTCCACATCGGAGGGCGAATAAGCCAGGATGGCTTCCGGATGTTCCTCGTTCTTGCCTGCGCCCACATAGACAAACCGTTGGCCCGTTTTCGGGTCGATCGTGACCTTATCGGTGCTCAATTCCTCTCTCATGGCCTCGAAGCTCGGCGGCATGACATCTCCGTTGTCCAAGGCCCAGGTTTTGGCGGCCAGACCGATTTGTTTGAGGTTACTGACGGCGCTAATGCGCTGGGCTCGCGATTTGGCCCGGCTCAAAGCGGGCAGCATCATGGCCGCCAGAATGGCGAGAATGCCGAACACCACGATGACGGTCACCGCGCCTTTTACACCCCGGCGCAACGCCACGCCAATCAACACCACGATAAGGCCAAGGATGAAACAGCCCACCAACTCGCCGGAGTGGTGCTCAATCAGGTTGCCATAAAAGCCCATGAACTGCTGCCAGGCATCGTGCAGGTTGTAAGTCGTGCCGCTGGCGACCGTCATGTTGCCGGCAAATCCGCTCAACCGCTGGGAGGCGGGTGCGAAGAGTTGCCATTCCGCGTAAGTATTGGGGATATCCGTCAGGGGGGCTGCGAGTTCCACGCGCCTGGGAAACAGGGAGTTCCCGAGGTTGATCTTTTGAGCATAAACAATCTCAACAGCAAACGCCTGGTCGCGGTTGGCGTCGCGGGGCAGCGGCACCAGGTACCAATCGCCGTCGCGTTCGGGTTTGGCTGGCTGGCCATTCACAAAGCTCGACCAGAAAGTGGAATCCTTGGGCAGCTTGAAACGTTGGAACTGCTTTTCGTTGTTCTTAACCATGAAGGAGGACTGCGTCAGCAATTGTCCTTCTTCGGTCAGCACGGTGGTTAGCTCGGTGCGATCGGCCACGGCCTCAAGCACAGGCACCTCCTCAAACCTCGTTACCTGCACACTGTGCTGGTAGGTTCCCCC
>JBBQYD010000665.1:0-2405 GCA_038209025.1 Verrucomicrobiota bacterium
CCCGCCCTGAAGATGCTGCGCTACCAGCAACAATATTCCTTCTTCGACCCAGCCCGGTTGAACACGGACATCCGCTTCATCAACCTGAGCCATGTGGTATTGGAGAAGAGTTTGAGCGAGGTGTTGGAGGAAATCGCCCGCGAGGTGCAGGCAGCCAGCCCCGGCCTGGTCGTGGTGGACTCCTTCCGCACCGTGGCCCGCAAAGCGTCGGGCGGGGAACGTGAAATGGAATTGCAAACCTTCATCCAGCATCTGGCCCTGCTTTTAAGCAGTTGGGAAGCCACCACGTTCCTGATCGGCGAATATTCCGAGGGGGAGATTGAGGATAACCCCGTGTTCACCGTGGCCGACGGCCTTTTCTGGCTCACGCAGAATGTGGAGCGGAATTCCGTGGTGCGAAAACTCCAGATCATGAAGCTGCGCGGGCAGGGGTCGGTGCCGGGTTTGCACACGTTCCGCATTACCAATGACGGTCTGCAAGCCTTCCCGCGCACGCCGGGCCTGGCCACCAGGAAAATAAAACCCTCCAAACGGGCGCTGCTTTCCATTGGCATTCCCGAACTGGATAAGATGATGGGCGGGGGCATTCTTGAGGGTGACAGCGTCCTGGTTTCCGGACCTTCGGGCACGGGCAAATCGGCGCTGGCGACGCAGTTTCTCGCCGAGGGCCTGCGCCACGGAGAACCGGGCATCGCGGCGATCTTTGAAGAACGTCCCGAGGGTTATGCGGCGCGGGCCGGCACCTTCGGCCTGGATTTGGTGGGGCCTCAAGCCGCCGGGAAACTCGAACTGCTTTACCTGCGTCCGCTGGACCTCTCGGTGGATGAAACGATGCAGGAGATCCTCGATGCGGTGGAACGGATCAAGGCCAAGCGGCTGGTGATCGATTCGCTGGTGGGTTTTGAGATGGCGCTGGCCCCCGGTTTCCGGGCGGACTTTCGCGAATCACTCTACCGCATGATTGCGGCGTTGACCAACGCCGGGGTGACGATCTTCACCACGGTGGAGATCGAGGACAGCTTTACCGCGATGTCTTTTAGTCACTACGCGATTTCGTTCCTCACCGATGACATCATCCGGCTGCGTTATGTGGAGATTGACGGCCAGCTTCGCAAAGTCATCGTCGTGATCAAGATGCGCGGCGGCAACCACAGCAAGGACATTCGCGAGTATGTTATCAACGAAAAGGGCGTGGTCGTGATCAGCCCGCGCCAGACGGACTATTTGCGGCTGACCACCGGGCTGCCGGAGCGAATCGGCCAGATCAAGGAGTCGGCGCCGGAACCGAAAGCCGTCAGGCAGAAGTGAGTTGCTGAGTTGGGATTGAAAAAGGAGGTCTGATTTCTATGGCGGAAGAATTGATTGCCGGGAACACCGGGCCGGTGCCCGGGCTGCTGAGCCGCTCCGCGCCGATCATCGAGCGCGCGCCGCTGCCGACCGTTGAGGTGCAGGGGAAGGAGCATGTGGTGTCCTATGTGAATTCCGCCTTCTGCCGCCTGCTGGGGAAAACCAGGGGGGAGCTGCTCGGCCAGCCCTTCACCAAAATTGTGCCCCGCGGGGAGGCGTGCGTGGCGATCCTGGACCAGGTTTACGAGACCGGCCAGGCCCTGACCCATGCATTGGAGGATGAGGCGGATGCCGAAATGCAATGGCTGTATGCCATGTGGCCGGCGCTGGATGCGGAGGAACGCCCGGCGGGAGCGATCATCCAGTTGACGAAGACCGCAAATGTATCTCGAAACGTCACCGAGATGAACGAATCACTGCTGCTCACCTGCCTGCGCCAGCATGAACTCAGGGCGGTGGCGGAGAAGCTGAACGCGCAATTGCAGGAGGAAATCGCCGCGCACAACCTGGCGGAGACCGCCCTGCAAGCCGCCAAAAACCTGCTGGCCGACCAGGCCGGGGAATTGGAACGTCTGGTCACGGAGCGGACCGGGCAGCTTCGCGCGACGGTGGAGGAGTTGGAGGGGGTTTCCTACAGCCTCTCGCATGACATGCGCGCGCCGCTCCGGGCCATGCAGAGCTACGCCCATTTTCTGGTGGAGGAATACAGCGGCAAGCTGGATGAGCAGGGAATCAATTATCTGCGGCAGATCATGCGCTCGTCCGTACGCCTGGATCGCCTCATCCAGGATGTCCTGAGCTACACCAAAATCCTGCACACGCGCCTGCCCATGGAGCGGGTGGATCTGGACCGCCTGGTGCGCGATATTGTGGAGATTCATCCGAATGGGCAGCCGATCAAGCCGGAGATTCAGATCAACGGCGTGCTGCCGGAGGTCCTGGGAAACCAGGCGCTATTGGCCCAGTGCGTTTCGAACCTGCTGAGCAACGAGTCAAAATTTGTCGCGGCGGGCGCCACCCCGCGGGTGGAGATTTGGGCGGAAGAGCGGGAGCCATCG
>JBBQYD010000666.1:0-2348 GCA_038209025.1 Verrucomicrobiota bacterium
GTGGCTCCCTGGCCATCCGTCATTACCACCTTGTTCTTAACGCAGGCGTGACCGTCGATGGTCTCCTTCCCCAGGGCGGTCAGGCTGATCTTCGGTTCGCTTAGGGCGGCAGCGGCATCCTTGTCATTCATGGGCATGCGCAGCATCGACTTCTGCACCGGGTAAACCAGGAACACCTGTTTGAGGTCTGGGCGGGCGATGCTGACGATTTCGGCCATGCCGGAGGCTTTCATCATTTGGGCGGCCTCAGCCGGCATGGAAGCGCCGGTGATTTTCGTCAAGTCAAAGGCAAACCGCGCTTTGCCGTCGAGGACCGCGACCTCCATTGGCGTATTGACGACCTCCCGCTGGTTTTTATCCGTCACTTTAACCTCGGCCTTTGCCTGGAAAGCTTTGTGGCTGCCGAACAGGCGCAGCATGGCGGCGTTCATCTCTCCGGGGTTTCCGGCGCCTGGCATCTGGGCCTGAGCCGAAGGGACGCACAGGGCGGCTGCCAGCGCTCCCGCACACAGAATACGCATCATTTTCATTTTTCTGGAACATACGCCGGACGGCTAGATTCACCAGATAATTCTGGAAAAGCGCGGGTAACAGCTACTTTTAGCGCCCGGCGGTCCACTACGCCACAGCCAAAGACGAAGGCGCTCCATTCAAGGACAGGCGGCGGCTGGACGGAGTGTTTTTATTTGGCCCTTGGGCTGGGTTGGCTTAGGTTGGGCCGGTACGGTTAGAAATCTGATTTTCTTATGAAGAAAGAGTGGCGGAAAACAGTTTGGGTATTTGCGGCGGCCATTGGCGTGGCCTGGCCGTCCATCGCGCAAAAGGTTCCGGTTCAGGAAAAGCAATTGGCCAACGGCCTGCGGTTGTTGCTGGTGGAAAGGCACGATGAACCGACCGTTGCGGGTGGCTGGGTAGCCCATGTGGGCAGCGCGAATGAGCGGCCGGGCATCACGGGGATCGCCCACCTTTTCGAGCACATGATGTTCAAGGGCACACCGACCATTGGCACCAAGGATTACCCCAAAGACCTGGAGATCATCGCCGCCCAGGAAAGCGTGCGCGAGCAGATGCGGCAGGAGGAAAAACATCTGCGCCAGGAGTTGCGCCAGGGCAAAATCGACGATTTCCTGAAACCGGAGAACAAATCGGAGCGTTACCGCGAGCTGGAGAAGGAGTTCGCCAAGCTGATCGAGCAGCAGCGCTCGATCCTGGTCAAGAACGAGTTCGACCGCATCTATACCACGGAAGGCGCTTCCGGCATGAATGCCTTCACCTCGCAGGACATGACGGCCTATTTCATCACCGTGCCAGCGAACAAGCTGGAACTCTATATGTGGATGGAATCCGAGCGGTTGCTGCATCCGGTTTTTCGTGAATTTTACGCCGAACGCGATGTGGTGTTTGAGGAGCGCCGCCTCCGTACGGAATCCACCCCGTTGGGCAAGTTCTCCGAGCAGTTCAATGCGATGATCTGGAAAGCCTCCCCTTATGCCTGGCCCGTGGTGGGGTGGCCCTCGGATATCCCGGCGATCAGCAAGGCCCAGGCGGATGACTTCTACGCCACCTATTACGCTCCGCAAAACCTCACCTTGATCCTGGTTGGCGATTTCGACTCGGCCAAAGTCGAGGGCATGGTGCGGAAGTACTTTGAACGCATCCCCCGCGGGCCCAAGGACGCCCCCGAGTTGGTGACGGAAGAGGTAAAGCAGGTCGCTGAGCAACGCATGAACGGGGAAGCCGATACCAACCCGCAAACCGACATCGTATGGATCACGGTCGGGTTCAAGCATCCCGATGCTTACGCCCTCGAAATATTAGGCCAGGTGCTTTCCACCCGCACGGGCCGCCTCTATAAGAACCTGGTGCTCGGCAAGGGAATCGCCACCGAAGTGTATGCGGACCAGGGGACTCAGAAGTACGCGGGTTACTTCAATGCCGGAGGGGAGGCCAAGGACGGCTGCACTCCCCAACAGGTTGAGGAGGGTATTTACGACCAAATCGAAAAACTGAAGACGGACGAAGTCCCCGCGCAGGAACTGCAAAAGGTCAAAAACAATTTTGCCGCCGCCGAATATCGCCGATTAACCGCCAATTTCCCCATCCTCATGCAACTGATGATGAACGATGGGAATGGCGACTGGACCGAAATCAACGAAGCGGGCGCCAGGATTCAGGCGGTGACCGCCGCCGACGTGAAACGTGTCGCCAGCAAGTATCTGACCCGGGAGAACCGCACGGTCGCAATTTACACTCGCAAAACCGGCCAGGTCGCCGCCGTTTCCCAACCAACCGCCCGCCAGTAACAACACCCCATGGTTATGCTCAGAAAACTTGCTTTTGCTTTTGCT
>JBBQYD010000667.1:0-2301 GCA_038209025.1 Verrucomicrobiota bacterium
TGGGTGAACGCGATTGTTCACTGCAACGCCGCCACCAGAAAGTGCTCGAAGAAGCGCCGCTTGTTCAACTTGTTCGTCTCGGCGGCCAGACCCGGATAGTGCCGGCACCACGCGAACAGAACCTTGGAGCCATCGTAGGAGAGCATCGGCCGCAGAAAGCTGCCTGGTTCCTTGAAACTCGCGCTGAGGCATTGTTCCTTCGGGCTGTCCGTGGCGAAATCCTTCAGCAGATAAATGCCGCCTCCCGGCTTGGACCACCACCCGTAATACTGGTCCGACATATGGTTAAAGCTGCCGGGCACCCGCTTGGTGAAAAGCAAGGCATCAAACTCCTTCAGCAGTGGATTGCGCAAAGCCAGCTCGCGCTGGACCCGGCGGGCTTGCAGGAAAAGCTCGCGAGCCGAGTTGTCTCTGGCCTCCGTTAACTGCCCCGTCAGGCGGTTGAGGCGATCCTGACGTTCGCGGATGGCCTCAGCGGGTAATGACACCTCCGCCAGAAGTTTCTCCGCGTTCGCCAAAGCCGCTCGCGCGGCTTCACGCCAATTGACCTCCATCGGGATGGTGTGCGCGGTGGACCACGCCGAGGTGCTGGACTGATCCGCCACCCCTCTCAGTGCCAGGTTCTTCAGCGGTTCAGCCGTGCCGAACACCTCCACTTCGTCCAGGTGAAAATAGCCGTTGCCCGGCAGCCTCAACCGGACGTAGCGGCCAGACGTTCCCTTCAAATCGACTGCCAGCGGATGATCGTCTTGGACGCCGAAGAACACGGTCCCGTCGTGCTTATATACTTCCGTGAATTCCTGGCCGCCGTCCGAGAGGAGGACACGAATCCGCGCGGCGCGCTCGGCGCCCGCGGTGCGATTCCATATCACCACCCGTCCGAGAGCCTGGCTCCGGCCCAAATCCACCTGCCACCAGGGCTCCGCATCCGATCCGGTATGGAACCCCCATTCCCCGTTCTTGACGCCATCGCACCCGCCGATCGCATCGGCAGCGGTGGACACCGTGTTCGAAGCCGTGTCCTGGAGTTTAATCCGCTCGGTCACGAGCCAGTCCTGCTCCAGGCGCTGTTGCCAGGCAGATGACTCGGCCGCCGCCGCCATCGCCCAGGCGCAATACCCCGCCCACACGACGATGCCACCCGCCACCGACACGCCGGACGGTTTCAAGCTCAGATTCTTCGCTGTTTTCATGCCCCAAAGTTTCATAGGCCCTCACGCTTTGACTGGCTCGCCTAGACGAATGACATCATTTCGCATCCTCGCCGAATCCCCGGTGCTGAGCGCCAAATCCCCGGCGCGGGCGTTCTCCGTCACTTGCGCGACGTTTCTGGCACCCGCCAGCACGTGGGTCACTCCGGGTTGCGCCGCGGTCCAGGCGAGCGTCAATTGAGACAAGGTGCAGTTGTATTTGCCGGTCAGATCCTTCCACGAAGCCAGCAGGTCCAGCACGTGGCGGCGATTGACCGGGATCAGCCAGTCGTTCCAAAATGCATTGCTGCGGAACTCACCCGGCTGAAACACGCGGTCCATGCCGATCTTGCCGGTCAGCAAGCCTTGTTCGAGCGACATGTAGGTCAGCGTGGCCACATTGCTTTTTGCGCAGTGCGGCAGGATGTCCGCCTCCGCTTCCCGGTGCAGCATGGAATAACGGAATTGATCGCTGGCGACGGCGCCGCAACGAAGGTTTTCCTTTAGTTCTTCCAGGGTTGTGTTGCAGACACCAATGGCACGGATTTTGCCCTGCTCCTTCAACTTGAGCAACACCGCCATGGTATCCGCAATCGGAGTGTGGTCCGGCGGCATGCTCGGCCAATGCGTCTGATATAAATCAATATGGTCCGTCGCGAGCCGTCGCAGGCTGTTCTCGATTTCCACCTGGATGGTATCCGGGCGCAGGCTGCGGTACATCTTTTTGCCGTCAAAATCGGTGAAGAAGCTGCCGCGCGCATCCTCCCACCACAGCCCGCACTTGGTCGCCAGAACGGCCGTGTCCCGGCGGCCTTTCAGCGCGCGCCCAACCACCCGCTCGCTGCGGCCCCAGCCATACGCCGGAGCGGTATCGATCAGGTTGATGCCCAGGTCGAGGGCCGCCTGGATTGCGCGCACGGATTCCTCGTCCTCAGTCTCCTGGCCCCAGAGCTGCCCCCCGCCCAACACCCACGCGCCCAGGCCGATGATCGAAGCTGAAAGCCCCGAGTCTCCCAAAGGTTTTTGTTTCATAGTTTCTCCAGACTCATAGTGACAGCAGGTATTCAACCAGGTCCTGAATGTCCCCGGCCGACAAATGCGACGTTTTACC
>JBBQYD010000668.1:0-2296 GCA_038209025.1 Verrucomicrobiota bacterium
GGTGGTTTGATGGATGTCGCGCCGCACCCGGGCTATAAGACAAATGGCTGGATTTACCTGGCCTATAGCGACGCGGGGTCGAATGCGGCAACCAGCGATGCCGGCATGACGGCGGTCGTGCGGGGCAAAATCAAGGACTACGCCTGGACGGATGAGCAGCTCATTTTCCGCGCGCCGCTTTGGACTTACCGGGGCGGTGGGGTTCACTTCGGCTGCCGGCTGGTTTTTGATGAGTCCGGCCACCTGTTCTTCACCATTGGCGAGCGCGGGCAAATGCAGGACGCCCAGGATATCACGCGGCCCAACGGCAAAGTGCATCGGGTGTTTGACGACGGGCGGATTCCGCCGGACAACCCGTTCGCCGGTCAGTCCAACGCCATCCCAAGCATCTGGAGTTATGGACATCGCAATCCCCAGGGGCTGGCCCGGCACCCCGTGACCAAAACGTTGTGGGATGCCGAGCACGGGCCGCGCGGGGGCGACGAGCTGAACCTGGTCTTGAAGGGCCGCAATTACGGCTGGCCGATCATCACCTATGGAATGAATTACGATGGCACGCCCATGACCGCTCTCACCCAGAAAGAGGGCCTCGAACAGCCGGTGGTCTATTGGACCCCCTCGATTGCCGTGTGCGGCATCGCCTTTTACACCGGGGACAAATTTCCGCGCTGGCGCAACAATCTGTTCGTCACGGCGCTGGCGAAGGAAGAACTCCGCCGCCTGGTGATCACCGGCGAAACGGTTGCCAGTCAGGAGGTGATCTTCAAAGGCATCGGCCGCGTGCGGGCGGTGGCAAGCGGTCCGGACGGCTGCGTTTACGTGGTGCTGAACAAGCCGGACAAGGTGGTGCGGCTGGAACCGGCGGATTGATCCCTCATGCCTGGAACCGCCGCCCAGACCCGCCCCCCTCGCGACCAAGGCCACGGCGCGTTCACCCTGGTGGAACTGCTGGTGGTGATCGCCATCATCGCGATCCTCGCGGCGATGCTCCTTCCGGCACTGTCCCGCGCGCAGCGCCAGGCGCGCAAAACCTCGTGCCTCTCGCAGTTGAAACAGCATGGCGTGGGCTGGCGCTTTTACCTGGATGAAAACGAAGGCCGGTTTCCGGATCGCCGCGATTTGAAAACGAGCCTGCCCGGCGGGTACAAGCCCTGGGCCACCTGGCCGAAGAGCGACCCGCGGGCGGGGTGGGCCGCCGTGGTGCTCAGCAACTTTTTCAATACCTCGGAAATCTGGAATTGTCCTTCCCTCACCACGGTCTCCTGGGCCGGCGCGGAACAGGTGCGGCAACTCTCCGGCACCCATTCCAATGCCCTCATCGCGGGTTATTGGATGTGGCGGTTTGATCATTACGAAGACCCCGTGCCGCCCGACAACTTCTGGGGACGCACGGAAAGCGGGCTCATCTCTTACTTGCGCGATGCGAATAACCCGGCCGCCGGCTCGCCGCTGGGACCGGCGGACGTGGAACTGACCATGGACGTCTATTTTCCCAGCCCGGCGGCGGGCTTGGAACCCGCCTTGAAAGGCCGCACCGCGCATCCCGGCGGACGCAATCGTTTGATGCTGGACGGGCACGTTGATCACCTCCGGGATGCCCGCACGCCCAATGGGTAACGAGCCGCACTGCCCGCCGACAACTTTTAACTGGCCTATTACCTTGGGGCCAGAACCCCCAGGGGCTCCGCTACAGGCCATCCAGCGGACTCTTCATCCCGCAGGCGCGTTGTTGCAACACGTGCGTGTAGCGGTCTTTGGCTCCTTTGCCGTCATGCACGGTCAGTTGCTCCATCGCGAAGTCCAAGTTCTGAACCCGCAGCCGCAGCCCCTCCAGTAGTCTCAACCCGCCGCCCTGCAATAATTCGGCCATCAACTGCGGTGTGCCGCTCATTGCGGAGATGATTTGGCGCGCCTCCTCGCAGGTGAGCACCATCGGCACTGGGCACGCTGACACTGATGCCAAAGAAGGAGCAGTACTCCAGGCAGCCCCTCGCGGCCATGGCATAAACTGTTTTTCACGCGGCACTTAGCTGCGTCCGGGGCAGTGCTTCCTGCCAGTTGCCGAAGATGTTCTCCACCACCCTGGGGAAGGGCAGCCCCGAGGAGGGTTTACGCGCATAGGGTTCAATCATGACTTGAGGTTTACCAGTTGCTCGCGAACGGCGCAAACCTCAAGTCAACCAGCATCCAATTACTGCGTTAAATATCAAGTTGACAGTTAAATACCTCAGTATCAGAATTGCTCTATGAACATTCAGCCTCGAACGACGCACTTGAGCATTCGTTTCGTCACTTC
>JBBQYD010000669.1:0-2294 GCA_038209025.1 Verrucomicrobiota bacterium
ACCACCCTGCCTCGGGGGTGCGATACAGGCGGTTGTTCATGATAATGCGGGGGCGGTGAGAGCGCACCAATTTCAGGAGTTCGCCAGCGCGCCAGGCGGCGTCACCCTGAAAATCCTGAGAACTATAATCCCACCAGAGAATATCCACCGGATAGTTGTCGGCCAGTTCCAAGACCTGGGCATGGAGAAAATCCACATACCGCGCATGATCGCGTGCTCCGTTGGGGTAAGGTTTACCCTTGAGCGGGTGGGGGAGTTGCTGCGATTGGTCGTACGCATATTGGTCGTGGTGCCAGTCGATCACCGAATGGTAAAAGCCCACGCGCAGGCCCTCGGCCTTGAGGGCTGACACAATTTCCTTCACCAGGTCCCTATGGAGAATGCTGCCGGCGTCATAATCCGAGGCCTTCGAATCATGCAATGCGAAGCCTTCGTGGTGTTTGGTGGTGAAAACCACATAGCGGCACCCAGCCTGTTTGGCCAGCCGTGCCCATTCTTTGGCGAAGCCGGGTTTCGGCTTGAACAACGGGATCGCCGCTCTGGCGTAGGTGTCTGTGTCGGCCTTTACCCGCTGTTGAATCCATTCCATGCCTCCCCGGGTTCCCACCGGTTTGCCTTCCCATGTGCCCGCCAGTCCGGAGTAGAGTCCCCAATGAACAAACATGCCGAAACGCGCTTCCCGCCACCAGCCCATCCGCGCCTCGCGTTGCTTGAGAGACTCCTGAGCGGCCGCCAGGGGGGTGCCGGCAAAGCCGCCAATCAGGAGTGTCAGAACCAGTGCGAAAACACGCGTCATCCATGATTGAGTGCCCATGCCTGAGAATCTCCGCCGCAGAGTCGTTCAACAAGCAAAAACCTGTTGGCTGAGGGTATGCCCGCTGGGGAGGAGGGTCGAGAGCCGCCGGTGAACCTTCGAATGCTCACCCCGCATCCGACTTTAACAACTTCCGCCGCAATCGCTCGATGTTCTGTTCAATGTGCTCCAGATACTCGTTGGGGCCGGAAGGGTAGGGGCGGTTCAGGAAACGGTACAAACCGAGAAACTCCTTTTCGAGCTTGGGCTTGACGAAGTTGGTCCAAAAGCCTGGAGTCTTGGATACCAGGTCTTCCGGGCTGGTGAAGCGCGCCACAAAGCTGCCTGAGTTGTGGTCGAAGTGCGAAGCCTCGGCAAACTCCTCAAATAGAATCGGCAGTTTGTCCACGTAATCCGGCGCGGCCATTTGCCCCAGAAGGTCGGCGGTGGCCAGGGTGAAGCCGGCAATCCGCTCCGTTTCGCTCTGAAACGGAATCGCATCGAGCACAGTGTTCACGCCGGTGCAATGAATCATGTTTTGCACCGCGTGAATCTCCGTCTGTGCAAATCCTTTTCGGAGGAGAAACGCGGCGGCAAAATCGGAGCTTCGGTTGACGTGGCTGCTGGTATATTTGGCCCCGGTTCCTTCATCGTCGCCTTGCTCTTTCAGGTAGCCGGTATCATGAAAGAGGATGGCGATCAGCCCCAGTTCGAAGTCGCGCTGGGTCAAACTGGGCTGGGCACCGGCTTGCTCGCGGTGGCGGAGCAGATCCACCATGCACAGAGTTCCTTGCATGGTGTGCTCCAGGTCATGGTATTGTGCGTCAACGGCCTGATAGCCGGCGAAGTGGCCGCTAAAGCACTCAACAATCCAGCCAAATGCCTTGGGCACGAAAAACTTGTCTCCGGCGGGAAACATCCCGAGGTAAACCGAAGCAACGTGCCTTCCAACCGCGGCAGGATCTTTCGTGTCAACGGATGAAAACATCTGGCCGGATTATACTCCATGGCCGCCAAAATGCATATCAAAACTTGTCGTCGGCGCATTTGCGGATAACTGTGTAACCCGATGTCGATGAAGCACCATCATCCAAGAGGTCCGGACGCTGAGGCGGGCCAATTCAAGGCCCGGTCCCGCCCCACCCGTGAAATCCTGCTGCGGGTGGGTGCCTACCTGCGGCCATACAAGCTGCTGGCTTCGGCCACGATTGGTTGCGCGCTGGTGTCGATGAGTTTCTCGCTCCTTTATCCGAAGCTTACCCAGTTTGTGATCGACGATGTCATAGGGCGCAAGCAAACCGCGCTCCTGGGGCCGATGGCCCTCGCCTTGTTCGGCGTCTTTCTGCTCCGCGACGTGTTCAACAGCCTGCGCATTCTGGTCAATAACACGTTCGAGCAGCATGTCATTTTTGACATGCGCCGCGAGGTGTTCGCCCGCCTTCAACGGTTGCCGGTCAGCTATTTTGACCAGCGTGCCTCCGGGGATCTCATGACCCGTGTC
>JBBQYD010000670.1:0-2293 GCA_038209025.1 Verrucomicrobiota bacterium
AGGCTCCGGGATTGACCGGGCTGTCTTTATACACTGTGCCAAGGTGCCATTTACCGAAGTGACCCGTGACATAACCAGCTTTCTTCAACTCCGCCGCGATGGTGCTTTCCTGCGGTCGCAATGAGTATCCCCAGGAGAAGCATCCAAACCGATTCGGATGCCTGCCCGTGAGGACGCTGCCACGAGTTGGCGAACAGACCGGAGCCGCGGCGTAGAACCGGTCAAACCTAAGCCCTTCCTTGGCCAATTTGTCGAAGTTCGGCGTCTTGATCACCGGATGGCCATTGTAGGACATATCACCCCATCCCTGGTCGTCTGCCATGCAGAGGATGATGTTAGGTTTGGCTGCGGGAGCGGGGGCGGACCAGGCGGTGGCCCCAGCGGCGCAGACCAGCAACAAGAGTGAATGGAGGTTTTTCATAGTTTTAGCAGTCGTGGAAGGGACCCTGCGGTTCGCTGGCGCTCACGCCCCTGCCCAGGTTTAAGTGGGGAGCAAGCACCGTCATGACGCCCCTGCACCCGAGGCCCGCACAACCCTGATCATGGCCAGCGATTAGCGGGCTGTCTGGCTGATTCGGCTTTGCGCAGGCAGCAAGGATAAACAGAACCGGGCGCAGGTTGAGGGGGCCGAGCCTGGACAACGTATGCATTTCGAGACCTAGATTTGACCAGGAAACGCCCCGAGAGCAAGCCCTCGTTTAGGCTGGGATACGATGGTTGATTTGTTCCATCGCCCAGCGCGCGGGTTCGGCGATCAGCGGTTCGGGATCGGCGCCGGCTTTTTCCAGGTGCGGCAGGGCGGCCGGGTCGCCGAGGTTCCCGAGCGCGATGCACACGTTTCTGAGCAAGCCTTTGCGTTTGGCACGGAGCATTGGCGTGCCGGCGAAAGCGGCCTTGAATTCCGGATCAGTCATCGCCAGCAAGGGCAACAGTTCCGGCGCCCCGAGATCGCCGCGGGCCTTCAGCAGCCGGCCCGCCCGTGCAAAACGGTTCCAGGGGCAGGCGGCCAGGCAATCATCGCACCCAAAGATACGGGTGCCGATGGCGGGGCGGAGTTCCACCGGGATGGGGCCTTTCAACTCGATGGTCAGGTAGGAAATGCACAGCCGCGCATCGAGTTGGAACGGTTTGAGAATAGCTCCGGTTGGACAGGCGGAAAGGCATCGTGTACAGGAGCCGCAACGATTGATTTCCGGGTGGTCGGGTGGACACTCGGCCGTGGTGATGATTTCACTGAGGAGAATCCAATTGCCCATTGAGCGGCTGATGAGGTTGGTGTGTTTGCCGATAAAACCGAGGCCGGCGCGCTGGGCCAGGTCACGTTCCAGCAGGGGGCCGGTATCCACATACCACAGGCTGCGCGCGCCGGGGACAGCTTCATGGTCAATGAACGCAGCCAGCTTCCTGAGCGGCTCGGCCAGGGTGTCGTGGTAGTCTTGATTCCGGGCGTAGCGCGCCACCCATCCGGTGGGGGAGTCGGACCGGGATCTTTCCGGAGAGGAGGGCAGGTAACTGGTTGCGAGTGCGATAATGCTCCGCGCCCCGGCGAGCACCTTCCGTGGTTCCACCCGCTTGGGCGCATTGCGCTCCAGGTAGGCCATTTGACCGTGCATGCCCGAACTCAGCCACGATTCAAACGCGGGCGCGGATGCCGGCGATGCGGCCGTGGTGAAGCGGCAGTCATCAAACCCCAATTCCCGAGCGCGCTGCCGGATTTGATCCTTCATGCCGGGGAGCATTGGGCGGTATGGAAATGATGCAGGATTTGCTGTGCCACCTCGCGCAAGGAGCGCTGCTCGGTATTGAGCAGCACGTCGGCCTGGCGATAATAAGGCTCGCGCACCGCCAGCAGTTCCCTGATTTTTTCAAGTGGGTTCGGGTCCTGAAGCAAAGGCCGGTGCGAGTGAGCGCGCACGCGTTCATAAAGGGCTTCCGGCGACGCCCAGAGGCAGACGACCAGCGAATGTTTCTTCAGGTTTGCGAGGTTTGGTTCGAATACCGGCAATCCACCACCGGTGGAAACAACCGTTCGTCTCGCACACTCCAACCCGGCCACCACGTCGCGCTCTAAATCCCGAAACGCCGATTCCCCGTTTTCGGAGAAAATCTGCGAAATCGTCTTGCCCGTCTGCTCTTCAATCAACTGGTCCGTATCCACAAAGGAAAAATCGAGAAAATCAGCAAGCAACCGGCCGACCGACGACTTGCCCGAGCCCATAAACCCGATAAGGGACACATTGTGAAAAACGCGTGTTACGGTCACGTACCCAATTTGCCATCTGTGCGGGCATTG
>JBBQYD010000671.1:0-2287 GCA_038209025.1 Verrucomicrobiota bacterium
CCCGAGGACGCCGGAGGCTGGCCGACGCTGGCGCCGAGTCCCCTGCCCTTTGGAGAGGAGTTGACCAAAATGCCGATGGCCATGTCCCAGGCCCAGATTGATCGTGTGCGTGAGAATTTCGTGGCCGCGGCCCGGCGCGCGGCCCAGGCGGGTTTTGAGTGGCTGGAGATTCATTCAGCCCACGGCTATCTGAGCCATGAGTTTCTTTCGCCCCTGACGAACCAGCGCGCCGACCGGTATGGCGGGTCGTTCGAGAATCGCACCCGTTTCCTCCTGGAGACCACCCGCGCCGTGCGCGCGGTTTGGCCGGACAACCTGCCCCTCACAGTTCGCCTTTCCTGCACGGACTGGGTGCCCGGCGGCTGGGACATTGAGCAATCGGTGGCGCTGGCCGGATTGCTCAGAACGGAAGGCGTGGATTTGATCGATTGCAGTTCCGGCGGCACGGTGCCACACGCCAAAATCCCCGTGGGCCCCGCGTATCAGACGCCCTTTGCCGCACGCATCCGCGCCGAAACCGGCATTGCCACCGCCACCGTAGGGATGATTTCCGAGCCGGCCCAAGCCGACCGGATCGTGCGCCAGGGGCAGGCGGATATGGTTTTGCTGGCCCGCGAACTTTTACGCGACCCCTACTGGCCAGCTCACGCCGCGCAAGCGCTGGGAAGGAAGTCCGCGCTGCCACCGCCAGTCCAGTATGCGCGGGCGTGGTAACTCCCGCAGGCCATAAACCGGCGCGCTGTTATTGGCTGCCCACGCCGCTGACGTTCATTCGCAGCCCATACAGGCCTTTGCTCGCGGTAATGAAGAGCGTGCTTCGGTCTTTGCCGCCGAAGCAAACGTTGGCGGTCCAGGGCTCCGGCACCTCAATATGCTCGACCCGGGCTCCGGCGGGATTAAATACGAAAACACCTTTGCCCGTCAGGTAAACGTTCCCCTCCGAGTCAATTGTCATGCCATCGGACCCCAGTTCGCAGAACAGAGTTTTGTCCGTAAGCGTGCCGTCGCGCTGGATGCCGTAACGGAAGGTTTTTCCAGCACCGATATCGGCCACATACAAGTGCCTGCCATCCGCCGTGCCGATGATGCCGTTGGGCTGCTTGAGATCCTCAATAACGCGAATGGGGGCCGCTTTTCCTTTCGGCAGGTAATACACGCACTGTTGCATCTCGCTGGGGCCGCGCTGCCAGTAGTCCCGCTTGTAAAACGGGTCGCTGAAATACAGGCCTCCCCCGCGTTGAATCCAGAGGTCGTTCGGTCCATTGAACAACCTCCCCTGGAAGCTTTTGAGCACAACGGTAATGGTGCGGTCCTTGCTGATCCGCCACAGTTCGTTGTGGCCATCGGCACAGGCCCAGAGGTTGCCCTGGCGGTCGCAGCACAGGCCATTGGCCCGCCCGCTCGGCTGCATGAAGGTGGAAAGCTCGCCATCCACACTCCACTTGAGGATGCGATCATTGGGCTGGTCCGTGAAGAAGACATTGCCGTCCGCATCGGCGGCGGGGCCCTCGGTGAATTTGCATTCGCCGGTCAGTTTTTGGAGCGTGGCGCCGGGTTGAATAAGACTCCGCTCGGCGGCGCCAAGGTTCAGATGAAAACCAAGGATCAGGCCGGCGCACCAGACCAGGAATCGAGTGTTCATTGCGTAACAATCACGGCTGGGAAGGCCGCTGGCAAGCCTTTAAGGCCCTTGGGGGAGATGGTTCCCTGCCTGAGCCGCTCAATCGAGCCATGCCCCAACTAAAAAGGCACTCTGCGAACCAAAGTGCCTTCTCAGTTGGTTAAACGATTTCTACTTGGTGCCGAGAATGGCATCCTTGGCGGCCTTGGCGACGCGGAACTTTACGACGCGCTTGGCCGGGATGTTGATCTGTTCGCCGGTCGCAGGGTTGCGTCCCACGCGAGCTTTGCGGTTCACCAGCACCAACTTGCCCAAGCCGGGGATGGTGAAGGTGTTCTTGGCCTGCTTATAGGCCATGGCCGCGAGAGTATCCAAAATCTGGAGAGCTTGTTTCTTCGAGATTTCATTCTTCTCAGCCAGGGCGGCGGTGATTTGTGATTTTGAGAGTGCTTTTGCCATATCGGTTTTTGTTGTTAAGGTTGCTGACAAACTGAAAGTCCCATGACTTGACGGCTATTAAACCCACCTGGCAGAGGGTCGCAAGCGAAAAATGCGCGAGCTTTCCGGCCTCAGGGGCATTTCATCTGGAGTGCCCGCACGCCTTCGGAAGCGCTTGGGCACTTTGAGTTAAGAGCTTTCGGCCAAAATCGGCGTGCCGGAGAGATT
>JBBQYD010000672.1:0-2279 GCA_038209025.1 Verrucomicrobiota bacterium
GGTTTCCGCGGCTTGCCGGAGAGCTTCATCCGCGGCCGGACCGGGGATGGCCTGGAGAGCGATGCGCGACCAGGATGACAGGTTGGTGTCGGCCAGCAGTGGTTTGAGCGCTGGGACGGCCGCCGCGGAGCCATAGATCGCGAGATTCTTGCAGGCTACGGCTTTCTCGCCCAGCGGCGCCGCTGATTCCAGGATTCGGATGAGGTTCTGTTCCTTTTCGCTGGTTGGGGGGGACGTCCGGGAAGCGGCATCCGCCGTTGAGCAGACCAGCATGGCGAAGGTCAAAAGGGCGGAGCAACAGGCATTCGGGAGGGTGGCGGTTTTTAAAGAGCTGTTCATATCAGAGAGATGTTCCTTGCTGGTTGTTCATTACAGACGCCATGGTTCCCGCAGGGCCTCGGCCCGCAATCGGTTGGCTTCCGCATCACCGATGAACTCGTTTTTGACGGGATCGAAGGAGAGTTTGCGTCCGAGATGCAGCGCGATGTTTGCCGCATGACAGGCGATATGGGCATGGCACGCCGCGTCGGCATTAGCCCGGGTCTTTCCCCGGGATTTAACGCAGTCCAGAAAGTCGCGCACGTGAAAATTGGCCGGGTAACCGGATACCTTGGCCCGCTTGCCGGCCAGGAGGGCCGGTGAACTGGCGACCAGGTCGCCGTTATCGCCGGTTTCGACCCAGCCGGTGGAGCCTTCGAAGCGCACGGGGCAGGAGCCCAGCCCCAGCCAGCCATCATTGCGGAGGACCAGTTTGACTCCATTTCCGTAGCGGGCGTGAAGTTCTTTGCCCGCGGGTTCATATTCCACTGGCGCCGTGTTATCGGCGTCATTGGCCCATTGGCAGAGGTCCACGCAGTGGGACCCCCACTCCAGGCAGCCGCCGCCGACCAGCCCGCCGCCTTTTTCAAAATTGAACCCATCCAAAAGTTTCTTGTTGAACGGACGCCACGCGGCGGGGCCGAGGTAGAGGTCCCAATCCACGTCTTCCTTGTCCGGCGCGGGTTCCGGCTCAGCCCAGCCGCTGGTCACGGTGGTCAGACCCATGGGATGGGCATGCATGGTTTCGAGCTTGCCGAGTTGGCTGCGCCGGGCGAGGTCCACCGCATACATGAAGTTGGGCAGGCTGCGGCGCTGGGTGCCCGCCTGGAACACGCGGCCCGTTCGCCGGAAAGTTTCCGCCAGGGCGAGACTTTCCATGATGTTTTTCGTGCAAGGTTTTTCGCAATAAACATCCTTGCCCGCGTTGGCCGTGAGAATCGACGCCAGACCATGCCAATTGGGACCGGTCGCGATGAGCACCGCGTCAATATCATCGCGGTCAAGGAACTCGCGCAAATCGCGATACATCGCGCAATCCTGGTTGCCATAGCGGTCGTCCGCCTTTTTCTTGATGGCTAAACGGCGGTTCTTCTTCACGTCGCAGATGGCGACAAACTGCACGTCTTTCTCTTCCAGGAAACAGCCCAGCACATAATTGCCACGGTTGCCAATGCCAATGGCGCCGAGGCGAATGCGCTCGCTCGGGGCCACCGCGCCGTTCCGGCCCAGGGCGGAAGCGGGGATGAAACTGGGCGCGAGCAGCAACGCCCCGGTTTTCAGGGTGGTTGAAAGAAAGCTACGGCGGTTCAGTGGGTGGTTGCGGCCGTCGGCAGGACGATGGTTATGCGGTTTCATTATAGTTCTCAAAATTCCGGCACAAGCTGGCTGGATGCAATTCATGACATGAGGCGTGGTGGTTGTCGATGAGTTTCAAAGGCAATCCTCAAATTCTGTTGGGCAGACTTTTGGGTGGCGCTGGCTCCCGTGGGCCGGGCCGGGCGGTCCTCCCTTTGGCGGGCCTTCACTGTTTATAGTGTTTCTCCAGCAGGCCTGCCGCCGCGTCCACCAGCAACTGCCCGCATTCATCCGTGCCCAGGTTACGCGAGCCCGCTTCGTAGCCGCCGAGCGCTTTTTCGCCCGGCATCCCCACATATTGCACCCCGTAGCCGTTGGAGTAGCCGGCGACCAGGGTGTGGGGGAAAGGGGAGCGCTTCTGGATGGCCATGGCCAGGCCGCTGAAGGGCTCGCCTGGCAAAGCCACGATGGCCAGACTCCCGCACGTGATCACCTGCACCTCAGGCGTCACAAAATCACGCCCCATGTCCTTGCGGGAAATCTCGTCCAAGGGCGCCTTCACTGTCCGGCTCGCGACGAGCAGCGCGTTGGTCATGGGCAAGACCTGCGACACCTTGACGGCTTCCAAGGTTCGTTCCGCCAGTACCTTTGTCATGTGCGTGCGC
>JBBQYD010000673.1:0-2247 GCA_038209025.1 Verrucomicrobiota bacterium
CACTGTGCTGGTAGGTTCCCCCACTGTATTTGTATGCCAGCAGCAGCGGGCGCGTGCAAAGGGCACGGTCGCTGGCCGAAAGTTCTGCTTCATCGACCCGCCGCAGCGGCTCGCCGGGAGCCCCAGGAGTGAGCTTCAGGCTGGCGGCGGTCATCAACCCGAGGGACCCCGTCTCTCGCTCCACCCCCAGCGCATGGGCACCGGCAAGGTCGAGCGTCGCACCCTTCGGATCGAACTGGTAATCGTACGTGATCACCAGCGTGTAGCCGCCCCACGCCTTGTCCTGCAGCGTGATGGTCCACGCATTGGTCTGCTGTTCCTTGCGCCGGATGTTGGCCCCCGTAAACTCAATGTTCTTCCAGTGGGCGGGCACCAGCACCCGGAACTCCTGCACGCCCTGGTTGACGATGCCATACCGGATGGTGGCGCTGCCGCCCACCAGGCCGTCGCCAATGGTCACCAGGTTGAACACCTCGGCCACCACCCTGGGCGCCAGCTTCTCTACCGCCAGCGTAAGCTCCCAATCCGGCTGCTCGCTCACAAACGCCAGCAGCTCATCAGTGCGCTCCGGGAGCATGGTAATCGGCGTCTCCCGCAGGTTGACCATCTCGGCGGTTTTCAAGTGGATGCCGGGGGACGACGCGCCCCCGAGTTGCGTGGCGACATTCGTGGCCCCCTCCACCTGAAGCGGCAGAATCACGAGCTGTTCGGGAAACTCCTGGTTCGCCTTTTCAAGTTGGACATTGATCTTCCGCGCGCCCATCACCCGCGCGGCAAAGGAAATGTTCAACTGGCCGTCGATGACTTTCCAGTCGTCAATCCCGTCCCCTTTGACCTCCGTCACTGTGAAGCCCGGCTGCGGCGAAAGGCGCAATGCGTAAATCCCGGCTTTCTCCACGTTGAGGTTCAAGGCGTGCGAGATCAGCAGCCGGGTTTCCTCCATGCGCGCGGTGGCCCGGTCAGCCAGCTTGAGCACCGGCGCCATTCTCTGAATTTTTGCGGTGGCGGATATCGGCCGGGCATTGTAGCGGTAAGCCGCCAGCGCCCCAGCCGGCGCGTTCACCTGCCTTAAGCCGGGCGCGGCGCTGATCTCCACGGTAGTGTCGTCCGCCGACAACGTGAACGAGCCCGACTCGCGCTCCACCCCCTGCGGTTGGGGCGGCAAGAGGGTGGTGGTCAACGGTGTGCCCTCCAGGGTTTGCTCTGAGAAGAGCGTTACCGTGCAGTTCTTCTCGACAGGTTTGATGAATTCCACGGTGAGAAGCTGGCGGTCAGCTTCGGTTTTCACCTGCCAATCCCGGATTTGCTCGCCCTGGATTCTGGTCAAGGCGTGCGCCGCGGGCAGTTCAATCGACAACCGCGCAATGGGCGCCTGGAGAATTTCGTAGCGGAAGGCCGTGGTGAACTTGATCACATTGGGGGTCACCAGGGCGCTCGCCGTGGTGTCCACCGTCACCAGTGATTTGCGCGAGATTTCCGCACCTTTGCTCTGCCACCTGAGCGAAAGCACGCGGTCTGCCCCCAGAAAACCCTGGAGTTTGCCGGCATCGGCGGCGGACGCGCTGTTCGCCTGGGTTCCGCTCAGCAACTGAATCTCGACGCCGGGACTGCTCGCGGCGGCCGTCACCGAGGCGATCGGCGCGACCGGTCCGGTAAAAGTGACTTGGTTCCACGGTTCCGCCCGGATAATCCGGGCAACCAGATCCAACTTGATGGAATGCACGCCCGGCACGGCGCAGAACAGCCGCGACTTGTTCCCCTGGCTGGCAATCCGCAGCCCCTTGGGCAATTGGGGCGCCACCAAGGCAACCTCTCCATCGAACAAACCGGCGGCAATTTCGTTCGTGGTCATGGATTCCACCGTAAACCCCACGCTAAACCGCGCCTCGCGATCCGTCACCTTGCCGTCATAGATAATGTCCCGGAAGAGCAGGTTCGTATTGACCTCCCGGGCGGCGGCACCGGTGGTCATTACCTTCGGGGCGCTGGTGCCTCGCGAAAGGATTTGCAGACCATTAATTGCCGCAATGCCATTCGGCCCGGGCGCCGCCTCGATCGTGATGGCGTCTGAACCCACCGGGACGTCCCGAAACACGATGTATTGCCCGCGCTCCTGCCACGCATTCCCCGCTTTCCATCCGCTCCCGCCCGAACCCGTCAGCGGCCCGAAGGTGTTCGTCCCGGCTCTCAGCGTAAACACCGTGTTCTGTTCTCCGCTCACGTCAGCATCCGCGTGTCCATACAGGT
>JBBQYD010000674.1:0-2208 GCA_038209025.1 Verrucomicrobiota bacterium
CCCTAAGAGTTGAGGGGCTGCCGCGTTGGCCGTCATCGGTCGTTGCTCCGTGTGCGTTGACCACGCCGCGCAGCTTAGGCGGCCAAAACACCCAACGATGATGGTCATGGTTCTCCCCTCACCCTTGCTTTCCCATGGCCCGCGACACCACCTCGATTGCCTCCAAGTGATGGGCGCGCCATTTCTCCAACGTCGGCTGCCAGGGCGTTTGCAGAAACCCTTTGAGCCGCGGCGCGGGGATCTGTTTGCGACAGAAGTCCACCAGCACCGGGAAGCTCTCGGGGGTGGACCAGTTGGACCCGGCCGGGACTTGGTCGAAGCCGTGCTCATCGAGGTCGAGAAACGTCTTGATTTTGGCGTTCTTCACCGGGTCGAATTGCATTCCGTAATACCAATTACTTTGCATCACCGACTTGGGCATTTTCTCGAAAAACTCCCGCGGGTGACCCCAGGCGTAGTCAGACCAGATCCAAGGCCGCACGCCGAGCTTTTCGACGGCCTGGGCAAAGAAATGAAAATCGTGCCACCAGAGTTCATGTTGCCGCACGATCGCGATGGCGTATTGCGCCTGGTTATTGAAAGTTTCCTCGTCGTAACCGAGGTGGAAGAAGCGAGGTTTGTCAAAGAGCTTCACGACCTCATTGATCAAGTCCTGACAGACCTTGTAGTAAACCGGCGTGGAGACCATCCGCGAGTAGTCGCCAAGCCAGCGATCGTGGGCGGTGGAGAAATTGAGCTTGGGAATCGGTTCGAGGCCCAGTTTGCGCAACCTGGCCAGTTCTTCCTTAAGCCTGGCGATGCTCCAGGCGCCCTGAATGGCGATCTCGGGGTGGCTTTGGTATTGCACGGCGTCGCCCAAATCGAGCACGATCAGGTTCATCCGCACCTGCGCCATGCGCTGGATGATGTCGTTCCAAAGTGTTTCATCGAAGCGCAGGTGGTCGGACGCCGTCACTTGACCCAGAGCATCGGGTTTGAGGTTCCCCCACGAAGCGACCGGCCGGTCGCTCCACATGTTGTAGCTCAAATGGACCAGGTTGCCCCAGATGAAGGGTGATTCGCCGCCGGGCCCCGGGCTGGCTCCGGCCGCCAGCAGGCTGGGCGCGCAGCTCGCGGCAAGCGCTCCGCCCGCTAGTTTCAGGAAATCACGCCGGGTGCGGGAAATCGATCTGTGTGTGTCCATGGTTAATCCGTTCAAGTTCATTGGGTTTAAGGTTACGGCTGAGAATGACGTTCAATCAGTGTGAAACCGCATTGTCTGTTCTGATGGATCTTCAGGGCACTCCGCTGGTGTCCGGTTAAACGTGATTTCCGATGACGCACGCACAAATTTTCCAGGGTAAGCCCATTTTGGGATTCGATCTGAAATTCAAATCGAAAAATGTCACGATCTCAGCATCACCACTGACCGCATCGAAGGAAAGCGTATTCTTCATCCTTTTAACCGGACGCGGCAGCGGTCCTCGTTGAGTGAGACGTCCAGGCGTTGATAACTCCCGTCTTCGATCCCCCAAGCCATGCGGTTGGTTTTGAGCCATTGCGCTGCGGGCAGTTGGTCAGGCGCCAGCCCGGTGATCAGGCCCACGGTTTCGTTTTTGCGTCCGACATGCTGCCGGGCCAAAAGAGCAACCTGGGCAGCAAACGGGAACCCGATATCCTCAGCAACTGCGGGGCGGCTCTCCAGCGTGCGGCTTTCGGGAACGCCTTTATTCTTTGCGAGGGTGCGAGCCCGGGCGGGTGTTGACTTCAGAGGAGGAAAAACCCGCCGGTGGAACGGGTACGATTCTATCATAGTTTAACTTGGTGGACATTCTTACCTCACAGACTGAACGGTCTTTCCCATGAATTTCAATCCCAGTGGCACGCGCCGGCCTTTCAACGGCGACCACGGTTCGAGGCGAAAGCCTTCGGGACCGAAGCTGATGCCATAGTGCCCGGTGAAGACCGCCATCTGCGCGTAATAGGCGTCGGCCAGGAACCCTTCGTGGCCGGAGGCCGTTCGTCCCAATGCCGCCATTCGCCGACTTTGCCGATGCCGTTCTGAAAGCCACCTTGAGCGAAGGTTTGCATCATCGGCCAGAGAATCCTTTCCGCCTCGGCCCGCCAGCCCAGTTGATAGAGCGCCTGCTTATTCAAATCTCCGGATCGAATGGCAATAAGTTGTCGAGAGTTTCCAGTTCAGCGTTCACTCGAATGTTGCCATGACCG
>JBBQYD010000675.1:0-2174 GCA_038209025.1 Verrucomicrobiota bacterium
GGCAGCAGGGCCAGCGCGACCCCGGCCAGCGCTCCCACTCCCATGGACATCCGTTTGGCGGGGTGCAGATCGGCCACTCCCTTGCTCATCGTCTCGGCCACCGCTCTCCAGTTCTGCGCTGCGGGAGCCGGAAACTGGTCCGAGCCAAGCACGGTGGCGTCGGGCACCAAAACGCTGAACGCCAGCACCGTCACGACCGTACCCATGAAAATGCCGGCGAACTGGGCGATGAATTGCTTGCGCGGGTTCGCCCCCAACAGATACCCGCTTTTGAGGTCGGTGAGCAGGTCGGCGGATGAAATGGCCGCGCTGGACACAATATTTGCGCTCATCAAGGTCGTCGTGGCGCTGCCGGGGTTGATGGCGCCCACTGTCAACTGCGTGATTTGGCCCATCGCCCCCACCGGGGTGGTGTCCGTTTCACCGGTGACCCGGCAGGCGACCAGAGCCAGGATGAAGGACATCACGAGGGCGAGCGCGGCGATCCAATAAGGAATATCAAAGGTGATTTTCGCGAGGATGGCGATGACGATGAGCGAGAACACCTGGCCGACCAGGAACCACCACGTCGGCGCTTCGATGGCGTCCAGCGGATCATCGGATTGTGAGGCGCGGTTGAACATTTTTCCCAGGTTCCGAAACGCGCGCAAAGACGTTCGCCATTGCAGAAAGAAGTTGAGCAGGCCGGAGCTTACCATGCAGGCGGTGCCGCCCCAGAGGGTCCATTGCACTATCTCGCGGTAGCCGGTGCCGGCGATCACCCCCTGGTGCTGCATCCACGGCACGTACACCGCCCAGCAGGCCGTGCCGCTGATCAGCATGCTCAGGCAAACCCGCATGCCGGTGATCGAGCCGGCCGCGATAAAGATCGGGTCCCAGGCGAACATGACAGTTCGTCCAATCCAGGCTTTGCCCAGGGCCAGCTCATTGAGTTTGTTCAGCAGGCCGCCGATTTGCCATGGCTCCAGGGAATGGTGGATCAGGCGCAAGCCATCGGTGAGGAACTGGCTCACGGCCGCCAGCACCCCGGCCAGGCCGAGGGCTTTGGCCGCCCGCATGCCTTTTTGCCCGTGGGAATGCAGCGCGCGGAGCGTTTCGGCGGCGGCCACTCCGGTGGGGAACCGCAACTGCTCGATGTTCAACATCTGGCGTTTCATGGGGATGGCCATGGTGACGCCCAGCACCGCCAGGCAAAACACCCAGGCCAGTGTCAAACCCACCGGCAGCGGTTTGCCGTTGATCAGGATAAACGCGGAGAACGCGGATACCAGGGTGGTGCCGGTGGAATAGCCCGCCGCGCTGGCCGTGGATTGCATGCAGTTATTCTCCAGGATCGTCATCTGGCTCCGCACCCACCCCATTTTGTGGAAGGTTGTCCAGATACTGTAGGACAGGATCGCGGCGGTGATCGCGACCCCGAATCCCCAGCCCGATTTCAGCCCGATGTAAAGATTCGTGAGGGAGAGGATGCCTCCGAGCAAGGAACCCATGACCACCGCACGCCAGGTCAGTTGCGGCATGCTATCGCCGCGCCCCTTATAAACGGTCTCGTACCACAGGCGCTCCACCTCCTCCGGCGTGCCCTTGAAGCCTTCCACCGGCATCTTGAAATCATCGCCGTACTTCCCGCCGACCGGTGTTTGAGCCGCTCCTGCCGCATCCTCATTCATCGGGCGTTATTGTCAGCATTCCCATTCCTGAAGCTAGCAGAAACTCAGGGTGGGCGGAAATTCGAAAGATTACCCATGTGCAAATGAAAACCCGCTCGTGGAAGCCGGTTTCCGCGCGCGGGGTGTCCGCGAAACCAATGCGACTATTCTTTGGCCCTCAATAGAAGCGTTCCACTGTTTGTCGTGCCGAGGAAGTATCCAGCGCCCATATCCTGGTTTTGCAGCAACACACCTTGAAGGTTCAAGGTCGTGCGTGTGCCGGGCACCGTCACTTTTCCGGAGAATGATCCGTCAGAGGCCTTCAGCGTCAGCGTAAGGGCGTTGGTGCTGGCGTTGCCGAATTGGTTGCCTGGCTTGAGGATGACCTCATTTGCAAATCCCTGGCTGAGCCCGTCTCCACTAAACTCCATGACACCATTGGTCCAGGAAACCACTCGAGAACTGGTGGCTGGCACGGTGTAGCTGGAGCCGAACAGTTCCGAAAAGATATTAAACCCTCCCGGA
>JBBQYD010000676.1:0-2118 GCA_038209025.1 Verrucomicrobiota bacterium
GCCGAAGCTGGCGGCGCCGCTGTTGTCTCTAGGAAAAGCCAACCGCAGGCGCTTGAGTAACCCCCGTCAAGGCCGCTCCAGTAAATGAGTTGCGTCAGTTTCAGCCCCTGCGAAAACCCATGCGCAAATGGGGGAAGATGACTCAGACAGTGACCAACGGGGTTATGGTCTCAAAAGGATGCGACGTGACCAACCCGGACTCGCAATGGTGGATTCGGCACCAGGGCAATGGCCTGCTGCGGGCCAGCATAGAAGGTGACACGGGGGGCGGCGTCGAGGACATCGCCACCAGCGCCACCGGAACGCTCTACAACGACGGGCTCTGGCATAACGTTGCCTTTGTGTTTAACGGCACGGTGGCGACCAAAACGTTTGAGCTGTATGTGGATGGAATTCGCAAAGGCTTCGACTCGGCAATCGGCACTTCGGGCATCCTGGGCGGCACCGATTCTGACCCAGTGGTGATTGGGGAATACGCCACCTTGCTGGCAAACCGCAGTTTCGCGGGCGATATGGCGGCCTTGCGCATTTCCAACGACGCCTTGAGCCCGGCCGCGTTCCTGGTCGTGCCCGAGCCTTCGAGCCTGGCCATCGCGGCACTTGCCGGAACCGCACTGTTGATTGGCCGCCGACGGACCGGCATTTGAACCCGCAGCCGTCTCATCGAGGCGCATCCCCAATCAAAAGTCCAAAGCTATAAAAGCGCTATTTACCCCTGTTGTTTCATCCAGCCTGCCCGGGCTCACCCTCAAGGCGGCCACCGTGGCGCATTATGAATTCAACGGCACCGGCACCATCTGCGGAAATCCGCCGCTGGCGCGACGACCGCACCCTGCCGGCCATGGCGCGCGGCACGTACCTGCCCCTGAACATTTCCTCCCCAAATAACGAGGACCGCTTCTGGCTTCAGGAAAGCAGCACCAGGAAAGAATGACTGCCTGCGCGCCGAACACAGATTTATGAAAAACCGACTCACCGGGCTGATCGCCGCGCCCTTCACGGCATTAAATGCGGACCTCAGCCTCAACCTTGACATGATTAAACGCCAGGCCCAACACCTGGCCCACCAAGGCGTTTCCGGCGCCTTCATCTGCGGCACCACGGGCGAAGGCCTTTCGCTCACCGTCACGGAACGGCAGCAGATCGCTGAAACGTGGATGGCCGCCGCGCCCAAAGCGCTGCAGGTCATTGTTCACGTTGGCCATACCACGGTGATCGAAAGCCAGCACCTGGCCGCCCACGCGGCCCAAATCGGCGCTCGCGCGGTTGCCACCATCGGCCCGACGTTCTTCCGCGTTTCAACCATCAAACAGTTGGTGGATTTCTGCGCCGAAGTTGCGGCGGGCGCCCCGGCCCTGCCTTTCTACTACTACCACATGCCGGCCATGACCGGGGCGGATTTGCCGATGCATGATTTCCTGAAACTTGCCAGCCGCCGCATTCCCAACCTGGCCGGGATCAAGTTCACCCACGAAAACCTCATGGATTACAGCCGCTGCCTCCAATTTGAAGGCGGACGCTACGATATCCTGTTTGGCCGGGATGAAATTCTCCTGGCCGCGCTCGCGCTGGGCGCCAAGGGGGCGGTGGGCAGCACCTACAATTACATGCCGTCCATTTATTTGCGCGTGATCGAGGCCTTCAAAGCGGGAGACCTGGAGACTGCCCGCCGTTATCAATCCCAGGCCATCGAAATCATTGCCGTCATGGCCCGCAACGGCGGGTTGCCTGGCGGAAAAGCCATGATGAAACTCATCGGCATTGATTGCGGGCCCGTCCGCCCGCCGCTCCAGAACCTCCCGGCCGAAACCCTCGAAGCGTTCGCCGTTGAATTAAAGACGGTGGGATTCCCGGTTGCCACACCGCAGCCTTGCCCCACATCCCCGGCGCCCGTAAGCGCCTCCTAACTGCAACCCCCTGATGAGATAACACCATGAAGCTCAAACCCTGGCTCCTGGCCGGCCTGCTGGCCGTCACCGCCCCCGCCCTGCGGGCGGAACCGCCCCAATTGCGGCAGGCCGATCTTTTCGTCGCCGGCCAAAACGGTTACCACACCTATCGCATCCCGGCTCTGATTGTGACCACCAACGGAACGGTGCTCGCGTTCTGCGAAGGTCG
>JBBQYD010000677.1:0-2118 GCA_038209025.1 Verrucomicrobiota bacterium
GCTATCGCGGGAATCCAAAGTTCGATGCCTGCTTTGAACACCAGGCCTGGCGGCGCATGGATGAGGTGTTTTACATGCCGCACGAACTTGGCTATGAAGCTTTTTTCACCAACCGCTGGCGAAATGTTTACCTGGTATTTGACGAAGACGACGATGATCACCGGTGGGAACGAGTGGAGTTGTATTATCCGACCGCCGGCGCCGATTCCAAGAGCGGGCCAATAGACATCTACTCCACCAGCCGGTGGTCGAAGAAGGATAAATTACCCGGCCTAAGCGGTCATCCCCAGGCGGACACGCTGGGCGACCGCGGGGAATTCGACACGGACAACTCCGGCCAGGCAAAACTGTATATGGGCGTGTTTGACCGCAAGCCGCACCTGGCAGGAGCAGAATGGGGCGCTTGGACAGTGGACGCCGAGGCCAGGTTCCACGGCGGCTCAGCCACCCCTTCCCCCAAACCCATGGCCACGAACGTCGCCGAGGTGGTCAGGTATTCGGACACCGACACCAACGGCTTTTTCGATACCGTAGAATACGATTATGATGGAGACCGCAAGGTTGACTTCAAAGTGTGCCTGCTGGACTACAAATCGGCATCCGACCCTTCGCCCGACCGCACCGCCCTGGTGGATCCGCGGCAGCTCCGCTGGCAGGGCCTGCATCAATGGTTTAACCAACTGGCCGAGGAATCCTGGGTGGAGGCGCTGGCGGTTTACCGGGCCGCCTGGCGGCGCGGCCTGACCAACCCGGAACTGGATAAACTGGCGTTCGCCTCCTCCAAGGCGGAGCGCTATGACCACGCCTACTGGCTGAAAGAAAAGGTCTTTCGCGAAATGCGCCGGCACCTGGACTCCCAATCGCGGCAATTCCCGGATCGGGCACCAGCCTTGCGGGACCTGGAGTCCAACCTCACGAAACTCTATTACACCGGAAATTTCACCCAGTACATAACATTGATAGCCGAGGTGCCCGCCAGGTGAAGTGAATTGCCGCCGGGTCCGCCGCAGACCCCCGCCAACGCCAGCCATGCGAAACAACGGGTTGCTTTGCGCCGGTATTGTGCTAACGATCATTCATAAGTCTATGAACATTCGCGCATGCGCCCCTAATCGTGACGCGGCTTCCACCGCCTTCACCCTGATTGAGCTGCTCGTGGTGATCGCCATCATTGCCATACTGGCGGCGATGCTGTTGCCTGCCTTGTCCCGTGCCAAGCAGAAAGCCGAAGGGGTAAGTTGTTTAAACAACCTCAAGCAGTTGCAGACCGCCTACGCCATGTATCCGGGTGACTACGACGGTGTCCTCGTTCCCAACGGCGGAGGCATCACGGGGGACCTCACGAACTGGGTAACCGGCTGGCTCGATTGGAGCACTGGCACCCCTAACAACGCCAACACCAATTTGCAGTTCCTGCTGAATGGCTCCCTGGGCCGTTACACTGGCAAATCCCCCGGGGTGTATAAATGCCCGGCGGACAAGATTTCCAGCGCGGTGGGTCCCCGCGTGCGCAGCCTCTCTATGAACGGATTCTGTGGAGGCCTCACTGAACGCACCGTTTACGCCGCCACAGATTATCGGACCTTCACCAAAGAAGTTCACTTCAACCGTCCGTCGCTGACGTGGGTATTTGTGGATGAGCACCCCGATAGCATCAACGACGGACTGTTTGGATTGTATATGCCGGGCCGGGCCGCGTGGCCTGCCGCCGTCGCGTGGGATGACGTGCCGGCTTCCTACCACAACGGTGCGTGCGGCTTTTCCTTTGCTGACGGCCATGCGGAAATCAAGAAATGGTTCGACAGCCAGACCAAGCCGCCCATTCGCCGGCAGACGGTGGCCCAGGGTGGGAATCCACCCAGCGGTTACACCACCACTTCACCCAACGACGGACGCTGGTTCGTCGAACGTTCGAGCAACCCGCAATAGCGGGCGGGTCGTTCAAGGCCCCGCCTGGAAGATCCCGGCACACAACGGAACGACGGGGATCGAAACGCGTCTATGCGGAGGAATTATCGGCTGCGTCAGACGCCAACCATAGGTTCCCATCCCCGCCTGCCTGCCCGCGTGGCACTCCACCACCTTTTTCACCTGTGGGGATGGCTTGGTGGGTTGCCT
>JBBQYD010000678.1:0-2097 GCA_038209025.1 Verrucomicrobiota bacterium
TGTGCTTTAAGATCGCCAGCGTCGGGGCCTCGCCTTCGAACTCGGCAATCAGGCTGGCGGCTGCGGTAAGGTCGAGGATGTTATTATATGAAAGCTCCTTGCCGTGGAGTTGTTCGAAAAAGTCGCGGAATCGCCCGTAAAGTGCCGCCACCTGGTGCGGGTTTTCTCCATAACGCAGCGGCTGCGCCAGCGGGAGGCTGATGGCAAAAGAAGCGGGCAGGCTCTTTGGCTCGGCGGGGGAGAAGGCGTTCTCCAGGTAAGCGGCAATCGCGGCATCGTAAGCGGCCGTGCGCGCATAGACTTTCGCCGCTAACCGCCGGCGGGTCGCCAGGGTGGTGTCGCCCCCGGCCTGTATTTCCTGCGCCACAATCGCGTAATCCGTCGGATCTACCACGACCGTAACACTTTCGTGGTTCTTGGCGGCGCTCCGCAACATGGACGGACCGCCGATGTCGATGTTTTCGATCGCTTCGTGCAGGGTGGCGTTGGGGCGGGCGACGGTTTGCTCGAAGGGATACAGATTGACCACCACCAGGTCTATCGGCGGGATGCCCTGCGCCTGCACCGCCGCCTCGTGGGCTTCGTTCCCCCGGAGGTAGAGCAATCCGCCATGAACCTTCGGATGCAGGGTCTTCACCCGGCCATCCAACATTTCCGGAAAACCGGTATGGGCGCTCAAGTCTTTGACCTGCAAACCTGCCTCCCGCAATGCTTTAGCCGTACCGCCAGTCGAAATCAGTTCAACCCCGGCGGCCACCAGGGTCTGAGCCAGACTCACAAGTCCTGTTTTGTCTGAAACCGATAAAAGCGCACGTTGGATTTTGCCCATGTTGGAGCCGTACAATCGGGAAACCGGCATTCCGAGTCAAGCGCTACGGGGGGAAATTTGCCGGAAACTGGAGATTGCCAAGCTGTCCGGCGGAGCGCACTCTCTAACTCTTTATTCTGGACCGCCCATGTCACATCGGAAACTGAAAATCGGGTATTTCACGTTGGAAGGACTCAACTCCTTCGCCACGACCTATTACTTTTATTATTTCTATTTCTTCATGCACCAGGCGTTCGGGTTTGGCAACCGGGCCAATCTGACGCTCGCCGCCATGAGCGGCGCAATATATGCCGTGGCGTCGCTCTACGCCGGTCGTTTCGCCCAGAAACACGGGTGCTTCCTCGCGTTGAAGGCCGGCTTTGGCGGCATGATGCTCGCGCTGCTTCTGGGCAGCCAGGTGCAGTCCGCCCCGGCGCATATCATCGTGTTGGGGCTCGCGGTCTTCGGAATGTGCTTCACCTGGCCCACCCTGGAAGCGCTGGTTAGCGAGAATGAATCTCAGGCCGGTTTGCAGCGGATGGTGGGCGTTTACAACGTCGTATGGGCGGCCACGGGGGCGTTCGCCTATTTTATCGGCGGGGCCACCCTTCAGAAGCTGGGTATGAAAAGCCTGTTCCTGGTTCCGGCGAGCATCCAATTCGTGCAGTTGGCCTTGACGTTCTGGCTGGAATCCCAAGCCCGCAAGGCACCGCGCGAAGCAACCGCCGCCCCGGGGCGGGACCCCCTGGATTCCGAAATCGCGGCGCAGTCTCCCGCTGTGCGGCTGAGTTTCCTGCGGATGGGCTGGCTGACAAATCCCTTCGCCTACATCGCCATCAACACCACGGTCGCGGTGATTCCCAGTGTCGCCGCCGGCTTGGGATTATCCACGATGGCCGCGGGCTTTTGCTGTTCGGTGTGGACGTTTGCGCGGCTGGCGGCCTTCATCGGCCTGTGGAATTGGAACGGCTGGCACTTCAAATTTGGCTGGCTGCTGCTGGCTTACCTGGCGCTCATCGCCTCGTTTGCGTCCATCCTCATGGTGCCGAATCTCGCGGTGTTGATCGCCGCCCAGTTGGTGTTTGGCGTGGCGTTGGGGCTCATTTATTACTCGTCCCTGTTCTATTCCATGCACGGCAGTGACACCAAAAGTGAGCATGGTGGCATTCACGAGGCGGCCATCGGCGTGGGCAATTGTGCCGGGCCGATGGTGGGGGCGTTGTCTCTCTACTTCCTGCCCCAATTCGCGAACAGTGGCGCATTGGCGGTGAGCGGGCTGCTGGTGGCGG
>JBBQYD010000679.1:0-2032 GCA_038209025.1 Verrucomicrobiota bacterium
CTGGCCTTCCGCAAGGACATTCTGGAGAAAGGCCAAACCAAGGACCCGGCGGTGGTTTGCGAGTGGATCCGGGGGGCGTTTCCCGCGCGTGGAGCCGCGGCTGACCAGGCGGAGTCTGACGCCAGCGAACGGTTTTCGGTGTCGCAAGATGTTTTTCCTTGGAAGCGCCCCACGTTCCTCAAACAATGTCCCTTATGGAAGCACCCAAAACTCTGCAGGTTTCATGCGTCCAACTCCACTGGGCCAAGGGGCTCGATCGCAACCTGGATCGCACCCTTAATTACATCCGCCTCGCGGCGAGCGAAGGCAGCCGCGTCGTGCTGTTCCCGGAAGCCAACCTCACCGGCTACTACTACCCGGATGCGCTGAAACTTTCGCCGGCAGCGGTTCAAGAGGCGCTGGACCAAACCTGCTGGACGGCCCGGCTGGAGGACATCTGGGTCATCGCCGGCACCTTGCGCAAAACGGAAGACAGGCTGCTTAACATCGCCCATGTGATTTCACCGGAGGGCTGCATTGTGCATGAGTACGCCAAGATCCACATGGCTGGACAGGACGAACAACGCTATTGCCGCGGCGGCGACAAGCTCTCGCTGTTCGAGATTGACGGCGTTCCCTGCACCCTCGTGATTTGCCGGGACGGCCGACACCCGGAGTTGTATCGGCTGCCCGCCATGGCCGGCGCCCAGGTGCTGTTTCATCCTTCGTGCAGCTCGGATGAAATCGAGGCGGTCATCTGGAAGCGAACGTCAGGCCGCGCCCAACAACCGGTGGGGCCCAACTGCAAAATGTTTCACTGCGTTGCGAACACGGTGGGGCAGTCGCCGGATGGAAAGCAAAGCTCGAGCGGCATGTCGTTCATTCGCGAACCCTCAGGCATGCCGCTTGCCGAAGCGGGCTATTACCAGGAAGAGATGATCACCGCCGTGCTCGACCTGGAGCGGGCCGACCGCAGCTATGTGCGCGACAGCCTGGCAAGTCCTCCGTTCCTGCGCCCTTACTGGGAACAGATGCTTACCGAAATGAAATCACGATCCGATGTGCCGCCGCAATGAAGCAGGAGCAGGAACGCCTTCCGTTTCTCCTGCCAGTCCTGCCACCAGGAGCGTAGCCGGGTCCGAGGTTGCTCAAGCCTTGAAGGGAGAAGAGGTCCGGCGCCAATGGCATGACGCCATGGTCTGAACGCCCTCGATCATTCAACACGCAGCCAGATCGTTTTCAGATGCGCTGGTTCCGCTTTGCTGATGGGAAAATCAGGCGGCTGCGGGACGTAATGCCGGGCCACCATTCGCCGCTTGCTCCGGCTGACCGCTGACAACACCGTCTCCACAAATTCCGCCGCCTGCCACGTGGCGGTATTGTTCGAGGCGAACAGCGTGCCTTGCGGCTTCAGCACCCCAAGCGCGGCTTCGATGAGCAGGGCATAATCCCGGTCGGCGCGAAACACGCCTGATTCGCGGGACTGCGAAAAGGTGGGCGGGTCCAGCAACACCAGATCGAACTTGCGTCCTTTGCGCCGAAACCTTTTCAACCAGTCGAACACGTCTCCAAAGATGAAATCATGCGAGCCGGCATCCAGGTCGTTAAGCGCGTAATTGCGGCGGCCCCATTCGAGATACTTTTTCGAGAGATCCAGGCTGGTGGTATGAGCGCCGGCTTTGGCGGCCGCCACTGAAAAACCGCAGGTATAGGCGAACGTATTCAGCACGTTGAGGTTCTTCATTTCCAGCCGGGAAAAGCCCGCGCCAACCTGCCCGGTCAACAGCCGGCGGCGGTTGTCCCGTTGATCCAGAAAGAGCCCCACCGAATAACCTTCCTGAAAACTGAGCTCGTATTGAAGACCGTTCTCTTGGACGAGAAACGGACCGGGAGCGGGGTTTCCCCAATGGAGACGCGGCGAGGCATCCGGCGCGGCCACCCGCCGAACCTGGCGGTCGAGGCGCTTGCAATAGATCGCCTGTGCGGGGAGTTGCCCGGCAAGTTGCGCAAGGCGGACCGCCACCGCCCCGTCCAGCTCATGTTCACTCTGGTA
>JBBQYD010000680.1:0-2000 GCA_038209025.1 Verrucomicrobiota bacterium
GGTCCATGGGTTTGCTCAAGCCTGAAGATTGGAAAGCCACCTGGATCGGACGCGACGAAGTGCAGTCCGAGGCACGTTTTGAGAATGCCGCATGGATTTGGTTTCCGGAGGGACAGCCCGAAAAATCGGCGCCGGTTGGCATCCGGTATTTCCGCCGCGATTTTGACCTGCCCGCAGGCGCTGTGAAAACAGCCCGATTGCTGGCCACCGGCGACAACAGCTTCACGGTGTTCGTGAATGGGACTGAGGTGGGCAAAGGCGGCAATTTCAAGGCCGCCACCGAGTTTCCCGTCGCCCAGCACCTTCGGCCCGGGAAGAACCTGATTGCGGCCTCGGTAGAGAACGCCGGCAGCGAGGCAAATCCGGCCGGATTTGCCGCCCTGCTGGAAGTGGCCTTTGAAGATGGTAAAACCGTGGCGCTGGCGACCGATGGCTCATGGCGCACCGCCGCGGAGTTGTTCGCAGGCTGGCAAAAACCCAATTACGACCACTCCACCTGGCCGGGCGCGCGCAAGCTCGGCGCCATTGGAATCGAACCGTGGGGCGAAGTTTCAGCCCCGGAAGACCGCCGCCTGCCAGCCCGGTATCTCCGCAAGGAGTTTTCTTTGCACGGCAAGATACGCCGGGCGGCCGCGTTCATTTCGGGATTGGGCACCTCCGAGCTTTATCTCAACGGCGAAAAGGTGGGGGATCACGTGTTGTCACCCGGTCTCACCGAGTATGACAAACGCTATTATTACGTGGCTTATGATGTCACTCAGCAGCTAAAAAAAGGCGAGAATGCCGCCGCTGTCATCCTGGGCAACGGACGTTTCTACGCTCCGCGTGCCAAGGTGCCCACCGCCACACGTTCCTACGGGTTCCCCAAGCTCCGTTTCCAGTTGCACGTCGAATATGTGGACGGCACCAAAGAAATCATGGTCAGCGATCCATCATGGAACCTCTCCACCAATGGTCCGATCCGGGCCAATTGTGAATATGACGGTGAATTCTACGATGCTCGCCAGGAGTTTGCCGGCTGGACCCGAGCAGGTTTTGACGATAGCGCGTGGGAAAGTGCTCATCCCGTTGCGCCTCCCGGGGGCGTGGCCGCCGCTCAGCTAATCCCGCCCATCCGGGTAACCGGCAGTATTCAGCCAACCGCCATAACCGAGCCCCAGCCGGGCGTGTTCATTTTTGACCTGGGACAAAACATGGTTGGCTGGTGCCGCTTGCGGGTGGATGGTCCTGCGGGCACAAAAGTGACGCTGCGTCATGCTGAGACGCTGCGGAAAGACGGGACTCTCTACTTGGATAACATCCGTTCGGCACAGGTTACTGACACATACATTCTAAAGGGGGGTGGACACGAAACCTATGAGCCACGATTCACCTATCACGGTTTCAGGTATGTCGAACTCACCGGTTTTCCCGGCAAACCTTCCCGTGCCACCCTCACCGGCCGGGTCGTGCATGATGATCTCGATCCCGCCGGATACTTTGTCAGTTCTCAGCCGCTCCTGAACCGGATATATACCAATGTGCTGTGGGGCGTGCGTGGCAATTACCGCAGCATCCCCACCGATTGCCCGCAACGGGATGAGCGGCAGGGTTGGCTGGGGGATCGTTCCGCCGAATCCAAAGGGGAAACATACCTGTTTAACACCCTCCCTCTGTATCGCAAGTGGCTCCAGGACATGGCCGATGCGCAGAAGGACTCGGGCAGTGTGCCGGATGTCTGCCCCCCATACTGGCCACTTTACAGTGATAATGTCACCTGGCCCAGCAGCACCGTGCTCATCCCTGGTTCCTTACTTGACCAATACGCCGCCGCTCACGTCGTCAATGAGCATTACGACAGCGCCCAAAAGTGGATGGATTACATGGCGGGCTTCATGACCAACGGAATCATCACCCGCGACAATTATGGTGATTGGTGCGTTCCGCCCGAAGACCCCGCCTTGATTCATTCCAAGGACCCCGCGCGCAAGACCGATACCGCTTTGTTGGCCACCGCCTAT
>JBBQYD010000681.1:0-1922 GCA_038209025.1 Verrucomicrobiota bacterium
GAAGGGAGGCGATTCCGCACCGTGCCAAGCGGAGGCAGGCCGTTTTTTTCAGGGGTGATTTCATCTTTCGAAGTCCGGTTTTGGTTCAGGAATAAGCCCGAATCTCAACCACTCGCGCGTGGTCGATGCCGTTGGCGGCCAGCACGGTGAGGCGGAGGGCATTGGTTGTCCACGGAGTTTCCCAGCGATGCGAGCGCCGCCGCTGGTAGTTCCCGGTTATTCGGGTGATGTGCCGCCAACCGAGGGCGGCGTGAATCTCCAACAAATAGTCCCGCACGGTTTCCGGTTGGGGCTGGCCCCAGAGCATCCTGCGGGTGTAGCCGTCGGCCTGCGAGAGGGTGAGGATCCGATGCAGGCCGGTGTCGAAGACCAGGATGACTTCACGGATGCTCACGATGCCGTCCCAGGATATTTCCAGCCAGGCCGGCAGGGCTTGCGCCGGATCGCTCATCCAGCGATGGGTGCCGGGATGCGACCGGGCAGGGGGCGCGCAGATGGAACAGGTTTGGTCCGAGTGTGCCTGGCCCCGGGCCATTGCCGGAACTGACGCCGCGGTGGCTGCTGCTCCGTGGACGGAGCGGGTTTGGCCGCTGCGCACCAAACTGGCTTCCGCGCCGGGCTGCGCGCTTGAGGCGGTTATTTGGGTGGCTGTCCGTACCAGGTCGTTCGGATATTCATTTAGAACGCCGATCAGGTAACAGTCGTCCTTGAGCAATTGCTGCTGAATGTTGCGGACGAGCGAAGCCCGGCTGGTGATATTTGCCGGGAGAACGTTCTCCTTCAACGCCAAAACGGCGGCGGTGCCTACGCCTTGCCCCGTCGCGGCACAGGTAGCCATTACCCGGGTGGAGGCGAACGCCACATGGGTGGCCGACATATTCCGTCCGGCAAACATAAGGTTCTTCAAGTTCCCGGCCACGCAGGCGCCCAAGGGGATATCATAGAGGAACGGCAGTTCCCGTTGCGCGCAAGGAGGCGCGTTTGGCGCGTCCACTCCCTCCGGAGGGTGCAGATCGACAGGCCAGCCCCCGAAAGCAATTGCGTCAGGAAAAGCTCGTGAGGTGAACAGATCGTTTTCGTGCAAGACATGCTGCCCCACGAAACGCCGGCTCTCGCGCTTGCCCGGCAGGAATCCAAACCATTCCAGGGCCCATTTCGATGCGTCGAGGCCGGACTCATTCTTGATATAATTCCAAACACCGAACACAATTCCCAGCAGTTCGTCACGGATGCGCTCGTTGTCCTTGATGGTGTCAAGAGTGCCGCCCCACTCCATCCACCAGTAGCCAAACTCCAGCCCGAGATCGAATCCCGGCTTCCCCCATGGACGAAGGTTGAAATCGCCCGGTGTGAAGCGCCTGGCCCAGGCAGGGGCGACAAAAGGCATGGGCCGGTCATGCTGGCGGGCCTGGAAGAGAATCGTGGACCCGAGGGTCTTGCGATCGCCCGTGGGCGGCGCCAGCGACTCACCAAATTCAGCCTGGCCTTCGCGGCCCTGCCGGCAGGGTGCCCCGGCTTCCCTGCCCAGCCGCCCGTCGCCCGTGCAGTCCACAAACACTTTGGCCTTGAGATTGAAGCGGTCCTCGGTCGATTGCCGCTCGGCCTGCACGCTCTGAATCACGCCGTCCTTGACGCTCGCGGCAACGACGGCGGTATTGAGCAGGAGCAGAAGATTCGGCTCGGCGCGACATTTATCGTATAGAACCAAATCCATCATGGAGGGCGAGCGTTGGGGATCATGCACGGCCAATTCGAGCCGGATTTCCTCAATAATGCCGCCCTCTCGCAACTCGGAGGTGAGCGCCTCCCCGCCCTGGAGGCCGGTTGCACCCGCCGCGTGCATCCGGATTTCGCTGGAGGCGTTGCCGCCGAGCACTGGGCGGTCCTGGCAGAGGATCACCCTGGCACCCAACCGAGCTGCG
>JBBQYD010000682.1:0-1821 GCA_038209025.1 Verrucomicrobiota bacterium
CCCTCTGGCAGAAGGTTCCAATCCCCGGGGCGCCGCTCATCTCCAATTACCTCCGTTTTTTCGGGATTGCGCGCAAATCGGCTGGTTTTTTGTCACTTTTTTTCCTGCCGCCCCCCGAATCCTCCCGGAGCTGCGAGAAAACACGAACCCGGCAATGGTCTCCTCATTTAGTTTGATGAGACCCGCAGCACGCAGAGTTCTCCGGGCGGGAGCTCGAATCGAACCGGGGTCCGCGGTCCTTTGACCGCCATTTCTTGCGTGCTCAATTTCCGGCCGGTCTCTTTCTCGGCCAAAACCACCGAGTAATCGCCGCGGCTCAACAGGTAGAACTCCGCACCCAGTGCTCTCGGGTTTTTGCCGAAGTGAAACAACTCCGCTTCAAATCCCTGGTTGCTTGAGGCGGTCACCAGCGCCGCCAGGTCTCGCGGGGTCGTGAGCCACCGCACGGCGTTAAGCGGGAACACCAGCGGATTGCCCGGATCGCCGGTCAGGGATGAATACAGCACTTCGGGCGAAGGCGTGGGCGGCGCGGGTGTTGGCAGATATTGAAGATAGTTGCGGGTGAACGAAATCACCCGGTCGGTCCAGCGCATCTCCGCGGTGTAGGCCTCCCAATTGGAACGGAACGCTCCGGCGTTTTTCCGCAGGGCATTCACGAGCGGCTTCATTTGGCCGGTAAGCCGGAATTGGGCGTAGCCGGGAGCCTCCGCTTGCAGTAACAAATCGTACCGGGTATTGCCGGTTAAGAATCGGTACTTGGCGAGGGTATCCGGCAGAAAGGAGTGGATTTTGTCCGCCACCCAGGCCTCGCTCCCCGGCTCGGCATCCGTGCTTGCGCCCTGGTGTGCGAGCCGCCAGGCCGCCATCGACTCAATCGGCTTCAGATACTGTTCGTCCCCCGTCATGTGCCAGGCCAGCAACAGGGTCGAGGTCATTAACCGGGCAGCGCTGGGCCAGTTATAGAGCCGGTCATTGTGGTTTTGCGGGAATGGTTCCCACCAGGGCCGTCCAGGCGCGGCAATGCCGCCCGAAGGCCATTGAATGGCCGAAGGCATCACGCCCACCGGTTTTCCGTTTTCAGCCCGGGCCGTGGCATCCACCCAGACTTTCAGCCAGTCACCAAAAAGTTTGCCAAGCCCGGGATCGCCGGTTCGTTGCCAATAGAGCAGCGCCGGTTGGATGATGGAAGGATGATAGACCGTGTCAAACGCGCGCCCGGGGCTCTCATCGATCCGGTCGGCACTGAAATAAATGGATTTGAATTGCAGCAGTCCGCGCTCGTTGCGGCCCGTCCAGCGATCGCGCATCAGCTCGGCCAGGCGCAAGGCCCGGCGTTTCCAAACCGGATCATCCGGCTGCAGGTGCATCATGGGTTGGATGGTGTCGGTCGTGTCCTCGTTCGAATGCTCCACATCCGTGACCCGCGCGGTAAAGCCCTGTTTCATGTGCGGCTGCTGGAACAGGCCATTGGACAAAAGCGCCTGGGCCGCTGCCGCCTTGGGATCATCAAACGCGATGAGCACCGGCGCCCACCACCGCCACATTTCCACGTCGTCACCCCAACCCCCGCCGAATTGGCCATCGGCCAACTGGCGCTCATCCACCCACCAGTGAATCACGTCAGCCAGTTTCTCCAGGCCTTCCCGCTGAAGATTGGCCCACTCCGGCGCTTCGGCGCGGGGTGCATAGTCCCGAGGCCAGGGAATCGGCTCGCCGAGATACATGCGGACAACGCGATTCCCGGGGAAAGCTTCCCGCGCTTCCTTCAGCAGGCGCGCGGATTCATTGTAGTACGTGTCGCGGCTTTGCTTGACCCCCAGC
>JBBQYD010000683.1:0-1661 GCA_038209025.1 Verrucomicrobiota bacterium
AATGATGGGTTGCTCGGGAACATTCAATTTCCCATCCTGGAAGCTGATTCTGCCGCCCGCAGGCGGGGTAATATCTTTGTAGGTCATGTAAAATTAGGTTTTGATCCAACGGCTGCAAGTTCCAGCGCCCGATGCGTCCTGCACGGCGGAAGCCTTCAAGCGATGGCGGACTCCCGGAGCATCGCGGTGGTGCGGAACTCGGAACGCACTCTCGCCACCAAAGCCTCGACTGTCAACCCATACTTCTGCCGGAGGTCATCCACGGTGGTCGCGTGCTCGATAAACTGATCAGGCCAGCCGATTTGCACCACCGGCGTGCTCAGCCGTTTTTCATTGAAGAACTCGAGCAACGCGCTGCCGTAACCGCCCACGATCGCGTGATCCTCAATTGTCACCACGACATCAGCCGCCCGGCCGAAAGTCTCGCTAACCTCGGCATCGAGAGGCTTGATAAACCGCGGGTTGATGAGCGCCACTTCAAAATTCTCCGCGGCAAGCTGGGCAGCGGCTTTGCGGCCGAGGCTCATCATATTACCGAGCGCAAAGATGGCGACCTTGCGGCCCCCCTTGCTCGCAAAGGGTTGGATGACTTCCGCCCTCCCGATCTGCAAAGCGACGGGCGATTCCTTGACCGGGACGCCTTCAGCGGGACCGCGCGGATAACGGATGAAGGCAGGGTGTGGCTGCTGCGTGGCGGTAAACATCATGTCCACCAGTTCGTCCTCGTCCTTCGGCGCCATCAAGACGCAGTTGGGCACGTGGCGCAGGTAGGCGATGTCGAATAGGCCGTGGTGGGTGGGGCCATCCTGGGCGGAAAGCCCGGAACGGTCCATGCAGAAGATCACCGGCAAGTCCTGCAGCGCGGCGTCGTGAACGATGCAATCATAGGCGCGTTGGAGGAACGTGGAGTAAATCGCGCACACGGGGCGAAAGCCCATGGTAGCCATGCCGCAGGCAAACAAGACGGCATGCTCCTCGGCAATGCCGACATCGTAATAGCGTTGCGGCATGGCCTTTTCCAGTATTTTAAGGCTGGTGCCGCTGGGCATGGCGGCAGTGATCCCGACCAGCCGTTTGTCGTTTTGGCAGAGGCGCACCATGGCATGGCCGAAAACATCCTGCCAATTCGGAGGCGTCCCCGGTTTGATGGGCGGAGTGGCCCCGGAGGTGACGTCGTAGGGGCCGAGCCCGTGGAACTTCTCCGGGTTATTGAGCGCCGCTTCGAAGCCTTTGCCCTTTTTGGTGAGGACGTGGATGACAATCGGGTGATCGCATTTTTTTGCGAACTCCAGGGTGCTGATGAGCAGTGGCAGATCGTGTCCATCGATAGGCCCCAGGTAGCGAACGCCCATCTCCTCGAAAATGAGGCTACTGCCGTAACCGCCGCGTCCGTCGGAATCGCCCGGCTGTTGCGCCGGTTGCAGACCGACCTCGGTAAGCGCTCCTTTGAAACCCTCTTCGGCCTTGTGGGCCAGTTTGACGGCGATCTCGCCCTTGGGCAGGCGGCGCAGGAAGCGCTCAAAATCTTTGGCCAGGCGGTTGTAGGAAGGGTGCGTAATCAGCTTGTTCAGGTAGCTGGAGATGGCGCCCACGTTCTTGGCAATGCTCCATTCATTGTCGTTGAGAATGCCAATGAAGCGCTTGGTGGTTTGAGCGATGTT